>CANRFW010000049.1 GCA_947630035.1 uncultured Clostridia bacterium
GATGAGGAAGTTCCCCCCCTCGAGCATCATCTTCGCGAGCATACAGCGCACTTTCTCCCCGCCCGAGAGGACCTTCGCCTCCTTCAGCGCCTCCTCCCCCGAGAAGAGCATCCGCCCGAGCCAGCCGCGGAGGTACTCCTCGTAGTGGTCCTTGGAAAATTGCGAGAGCCACTGCACGAGGGTGAGAGAGCAGCCTTCGAAAAATTCTCCGTTGTCGAGGGGGAAATAGGAAAAGTTTATGGTCTTCCCCCACTTCACCGTGCCCGAATCGGGCTGCGCCTTGCCCGTTAAGATGTCGTAGAGCATGGTGACGGCGGTGGACTTATCGGAGATGACGCCGATCTTGTCCCCCCGCTGTACCGTAAACGAGAGGTCTTTGAAATACCCCTCTTTGGAGAGGTTTTCGACGATGAGGATATCGTTGCCGATCTCCCGCTCGTATTTGAATTCGATGAAGGGATACTTGCGGAGGGAGGGCTTGAAATCGGAAATGGTGAGCTTTTCGAGTTCCTTTTTACGGGAGGTCGCCTGCCGGGACTTGCTCGCATTTGCCGCGAACCGCGCGATGAAGTCCTTGAGTTCCTGCGCGCGCTGTTCCGCCTTCTTGTTGGCGTCCCGCTGTTGGCGCGCCATGAGCTGGGAGGTCTGATACCAGAAATCGTAGTTGCCGAGGTAGAGATCGATCTTGCCGAAGTCCACGTCGCAGATATGCGTACACACCTTGTTCAGAAAGTGCCTGTTGTGGGAGACGATGATGATGGTGTTCTCGAAATCCATGAGATAGTTTTCGAGCCAGCGCGCCGTCTTGAGGTCGAGATTGTTGGTGGGCTCGTCGAGAAGGAGGACGTCGGGATTGCCGAAGAGCGCCTGCGCGAGAAGCACCTTTACCTTCTTTTTCGCATCCAGCTCCCCCATCGTTATATAATGGTACTCCGCGGGGATATCGAGTTCGTTGAGGAGGGTCTGCGCCTCGCTCTCCGCCTCCCAGCCGCCGAGTTCCGCGAACTCCGCCTCGAGTTCGGAGGCGCGCACGCCGTCTTCCTCGGTGAAATCCGCATGGGCATACAGCTCGTCCTTCTCGTCCATGATCTCCACGAGGCGCCTGTGCCCGAGCATGACGGTGCGGAGAACGGTTTCGTAATCGTATTTATTCTGATTCTGCGCGAGGACGGACATGCGCTCGTTCTTATCGAGGATGACCTCCCCTTTGTTGGGTTCGATCTCCCCCGAGAGGATCTTGAGGAAGGTGGACTTCCCCGCGCCGTTTGCGCCGATGATGCCGTAGCAGTTGCCCTTGGTGAATTTTAAGTTGACGTCCTCGAAGAGTTTCTTGCTCCCGTATTGCAGACTGACCCCGTTGACCTGTAACATGTTGCCCTCGCTTTCTCTTTTTCACGGGGATTATACCATATTATAGGGGACTTTATCAAGCGTTTTCGGCGGGGTACGGGAAATCCCCGCATTCTTCTCTCTCTGCATGGGGGAGAATATATGACAGTATTTGTCATATTCCGAAAAAATCTTGACAAATTCCGTTTGCCTGTTATAATGGGGACATGAATTGCTTTGAAAAACTTGCACGGAAGACGGTGCATGCGGGGCTGAAACTCGTCTCCCCCCTTCTCCCCTACCGCGCGCCGAAAACGGCGGACTACCCCGCGGCGGCTGCGGCGCTGAAGGGGGCGGGAGAGAAAGTTCTCATCGTGACGGGGAAGAAAGTCCGCGCCCGCGGACTGTGCGATCCCCTCCTCTCCGCCCTCGAAAATGCGGGGATGGGGTGGGAAATTTTCGATGACGTGCCCGCGGATCCCACAACTTCCTGTGTGGAGAAGGCGCTTTCCCTCTACCGTGAAAGGGGGTGCGGCTGCGTGGCGGCGGTGGGGGGCGGTTCCCCCATGGACTGCGCCAAGGGGGTGTGTGCGCGGATAGCGTCGCCCAAGAAACTGCTCGTCCGGATGCGGGGCGCCCTCAAGGTAAAGGGGAAAGTCCCCCGCTTTCTCGCCGTTCCGACGACGGCGGGTTCGGGGAGCGAGGCGACGGCCGCCGCCGTCTTTACCGACGAGGAAAAGCACGAGAAATTCGCGGTGTTCTCCTTCAAGCTCGTGCCCGCCCTCTGTGTGCTTGATCCCGCCCTCACCCTCTCCCTGCCCCCTGCCGTCACCGCGGATACGGGCATGGACGCCCTCACCCATGCGGTGGAAGCCTATATCGGGAGGGCGACGACGAAGTTCTCGCGAAAAAAGGCGGAGCATGCGGCGCGGGAGGTGGTTACAAATCTTCCCAAGGCGTATGCGGACGGAGACGACGGGAAGGCGCGGGAGCGCATGCTCCTTGCGGCGACGGATGCGGGCGAGGCGTTCACTGTCTCCTATGTGGGGTACGTCCACGCGCTCGCGCATGCGGTGGGCGGCAAATACGGGGTGCCCCACGGGCGGGCATGCGCCGTACTCCTCCCCAAAGTCCTCCGCGCCTACGGCAAAAAGGCGGAGAAAAAGCTCGCGCGGCTCGCCGTTTTTTGCGGGCTGTGCGATGAGACCGCCCCGAAAAGGGAGGCGGCGGAGAAATTCATCGCGAAAACGGAGGCGCTCCTCGGCGTTCTCAATATCCCGAACGCCCTTCCCGTAAAAGAGGAGGATATCCCCCTGCTTGCCAAGCGGGCATCGAAGGAGGCGTTTCCCTACCCCGTCCCCCGCATTTTGGACGAAAAAGAGCTTGCGGGCATCCTGCGCGAGGCCGCCTCTTTTTAACCGCTTGACATTTCTTCCCGCGGAGAGTATAATAATACCAAAAGAGAAGGAGCTTCCCATGAAACCCATCTATTATCCCGAACCCTTCCGCATCAAGAGCGTGGAGCCGCTGCGCATCCTCACGCCCGAGGAGAGAGAGGAAAAGCTCGCCGCGGCGCACTACAACATGTTTGCCCTCGCCGCACGCGACGTGTATATCGACCTCCTCACCGACAGCGGCACGGGGGCGATGAGTACAGAGCAGTGGGCGGGCGTTATGCGCGGAGACGAATCGTATGCGGGGGCGGAATGCTACTACCGCGTACAGGAGACGGCAAAGCGCATCTTCGGTCTCCCCTATCTCCAGATCGTCCACCAAGGACGGGCGGCGGAAAAGGTACTCCTTCCCCTCCTCCTCGAGGGCAAGAAGTATGCCATCGCCAACATGCACTTCGATACGACGCGGGCGCATGTGGAACTCGCGGGGGCGCGCGCCATCGACTGCGTGGTACCCGAGGCGCTCGAGACGACGAAGCCCTGCGATTTCAAGGGCAATATGGACCTTGCCCGCCTCGAATCCCTCATCGGCGAACTCGGGGCGGAACATATCGGCGTCGTCATCATGACGATCACCAACAACTCCGCGGGAGGACAGCCCGTCTCCGTCGCCAATATCCGTGCCGCGGAGAAGATCGCGCACAGGCACAACATTCCCTTCATGATCGACGCCGCCCGCTACGCCGAGAACTCCTACTTCGTGAAACAGCGGGAGGCGGAGTTTAAGAACAGCTCCATCGAGGAGATCGTGAAGGCGACCTTCGCGGGGGCGGACTGCTTTACGATGAGCGCCAAGAAGGACGCGATCGTCAACATGGGCGGCCTCATCGGCTGCCGCGACGGGGCGCTCTTCGAAAAGGTGAAACAGCGCACCATCTCCTATGAGGGCTTCGTGACCTACGGCGGCATGTCGGGGCGGGATATCGAGGCGCTCGCGCGGGGACTTGAGGAGGGGATCGACGAACACTACCTCCGTTACCGCATCGGGCAGATGGAGTACCTCGCCGCAAGGCTCGACGAGGCGGGCATCGCCTATCAGACGCCCGTCGGGGGACACGCGGTCTTTGTAGACGCCAAAAAGCTCCTCCCCCATATCCCCTATTACCAATTCCCCGCACAGGCGCTCGCCGTCGAACTGTACCGCGAAGCGGGCATCCGTGCCTGCGATATCGGCTCCTACATGCTCGGCAACGACCCCGACACGGGCAAACAGCTCGAGGCGGATTTCGAATTTACCCGCCTTGCGATCCCGAGGAGGGTGTATACGCAATCCCATCTCGACGTCATCGCGGACGCGCTCGCAAATATCAAGGAACGCGCCTCCTCGGTGCGGGGGTACAGGATCGTGGAAGAACCCCCCATCCTCCGCCACTTCACCGCAAAACTCGCACCCATATCCGCAAAATGAGAAAAATGCTTTCGGATGAGCAAGGAAAAAGCAGGGACTATCCCTGCTTTTATTGTTGCAGAAAAAAATTCAGTTCTCGCAAATTTTATTGATATATTCCTGCATCTCCTGCGGCGTTTCGCGGAAGCCGCGCCTGACCCATTCGTCGAGCAGTCCGAACAGCCCGTAGGAGTAAAACCTGCCCTTGTAGCATTCGAGCGCATTCCCGCCATCCTGCGGCACCATGATCGCATAGAAAGAATTGTAAACCGCCGTCTGCAAGCCCCGTCCGTAGAGAAGGGCAAGGAGGTCTTTGATGCTGTCGTTGTATGCAAAGAAGGTCAAGCCGTTTTCGGGCGTAAAGTTTTTGCGTTCCGAAACATTGTGTTCCTCCGCCCAGCGCTCCCATAGCCTGACCAGCTTGAAAGTGATCGCCTCCTGTTTGTTTGAAAAGTTACGGAAATAGGTCGTTCTCCCGACCTGCGCCGTCTCCGAGATCTCGGGGACGGATATTTTTTCTATCGGCTTCTTCTTTAATAACTTGATCAGTGCGTCGGCAAGACACTCTTTTAAGAATTCCGTTGTTTTTGCGTTTCCGCCCATCATCTTCTCCTTTACGGTACGATTTCGCAGTTTCATACCGTTTCGCATTGTTTTTTTGATTTCGTACCGCAACGGATAACTTTTTCCGCAAAGTACCGTTTCGTCTTTTGAGGCGAATCGTTACTTGGCAAGCACGGCGTAAAGTGGTACACTATTGGTACGATAGTTCCATAAAGAGTATATCATGCGCTCTATGGTTTGTCAATCGAAATCGGGAGGATAAAATGGAAAAAGAAACGGCTATGCAAAACAAACCCGACAAGCCCCAAAAGAAAAGAAAGCATAAGGGCCTCATCATTGCAGGCTCTGTTTTGGGCGGCTTGGCGATCTTGGTCTTGATCCTTTACTTTGTGCTTACTTGCAATACGCAAATCATCGTGGGCCTCATTCAGAAAGCGGCCTACGGCGACAACCCGTTCAATTCCTACGAGCCGTATTATGCGCCGATCGACGGCAAGAAAGACAACGGGCAGTATCTCATCAGTGAGATAAACTACGATACGGAATATCCCAACAGCTTCCTCGACGTCACCTATCCCGACGAAAACAGGGACGTTGACCGCCCCACGCTCTTCTATTTCCACGGCGGCGGATTCTTCGCCGGAAGCAAGAACATGGGCGATCCCATGGCGGAAACCGATGCGACGGCTCTTCTCGACGATATTTGCGCCGCAGGATATAATATCGTCAACGTGGACTATGCGCTCGTCCCCGCCTGCCGTTTCCCCGTGCCGCTTTTGCAGGCGAACAGGGCGTTTGCGTTTATGCAGGAACACGCCGCAGAATATCACTTGAATATGGAAAAGGTCGTGATTATGGGTTCGTCGGCGGGAGCGATCATAACAAGCCAGCTCGGCAGTATCATCACAAACCCCGAATATGCCGAGTTGCTCGGGATTACCCCCGCGTTCAAGCCCGAACAAATCAAGGCGGTCATTCTTGACGACGCGCCCCTCGATTACGAGAAATTCTCTTTCGCAACAAAAATTCTCGTCGGGAATTATGTGAAGGGCAGTATCTATCTCAATAAAAAGGACATTAAAAAGTACAACAATATAAAGAGCCTTACCGCGGATTATCCCGCCGCCGTCCTTCTCGGCAGCGAATACAGGCACGATATGAACGTCATGCACGGGGAACTTCAAAAACTCGGCTGCAAGCATATTCTTATCGACCCCTATGCGGAACGCGGAGAGACAAAACAGCATTGCTTTGTGGCCTCCGAAAGAGTCGACCCCGTGGCAAAGGACGCATTTGACAGAATGATGGCGTTCGTAAATGAAAGGGCGAAATAAAAAATCGTATCGAATGAAAAGGAGATGTTTATAATGAAAAAATTATTCAAAGGAATAGGCATTGCAATAGGCGTAATTGTACTTGCCGTAGTGGTGTTGCTTGTCGTATGGTCTGTAAAGGACCATATCGATATGCAAAAACCGTTATTAACGGACGACTATTATACTTGGGTAAAGTATGAAAGCAAAATGGAAGAAAAATACGCATATCCCGGCAGTTATGAAGTTTCCGATGAGACGATCAAAGCCGACAATAAGACGATAAAAGAATACCGTATCTGGTATCCGACAGAACTCGAAAATAAGAATGAAAAATACCCACTTATTATGGTAGTTAATGCGAGCAACACGGCGGCGCTCAATTATGAACCGTTCTTCAAACGTCTTGCTTCTTGGGGGTTTATCGTCGTCGGAAATCAAGACAGACAAACGGGTACGGGCGAAACTACTTCCGAAACACTTGATTACGTTCTTTCGTTGAATAAAAAATCGGATAGCGTATTTTGCAATAAGATCGACGAAGAAAATATCGGTATAATCGGTTATTCGCAAGGTGGTGCGGGAGCAATCAGAGCGGCCACCGAATTTGAAAACAGCAATAAATATAAAACGATTTTCACGGGCAGTGCCGCATATCCTTTCCTTGCAAAAAATATGGGTTGGGAATATGACGCTTCTAAAATCAAAATCCCGTATTTTATGACGGCAGGTACGGGAAAGTCCGACGATTCGGGGGTTGAAGATATTTACCAAAAGTTCGGCGGCGTATGTCCGCTTGAGGCCCTCAAAGATATTTACAGCACGATGAGCAATGACGTTACAAAAGTCCGTGCGAGAATTACGGGTGCGGAACACGAAGATATGCTTACCTTAACGGACGGTTATATGACGGCTTGGATGCTTTGGCAGCTGCAAGGCGATGAGGAAGCCGCAAAGGTCTTTGTGGGCGATACCGCGGAAATTCTCCGCAACCCGCATTGGCAGGATATAGAAAAGACAGACAAAGCGGCCGGCTGACCGTTACGGGTCCTTCGGAAGAAGCCGGGCGCGGCGGCGGGAGAAGAGAGTGAAAAACAGAGAGAGGCACAGCCCGATTACAAAGAGCAGGACGGCGGCCGTCCAATACCAAGGGTCGGCGTAAAGATAGGAAAGGTGCGGGTAGGCGCCCGCCACGGAGACAAACGCCGCGGGCAGACTGCCGACGAGGAACCCGAAGATCGCAAAGTAGGTTGCGCGGGGAAATACTCTGCCCCTTCAAAAAGTAGTCGGTGAAGAGGCGGACGAGCGGGTTATAGTACCCGAAGATGAGGAGGAGCATGGAGCCGGAGATGCCCGGTACGACGAGGGCGCACGCCGCGGCTGCCCCCGCGAGGAAGAGGAAGAGGTAGCCGAAAAAGTCGAGGGACAGAAGGTCCACCGCCCTCCCCTGCGGCAAAAAGCAGAGGAGGAGGGAGAGGGCGAGCGCGGGAATGAGGGCAAAGATCCCCCTCCTCCCTTGCATGCGCTCCGTGACGGTGGGCACGCCGCCGAGGGCAAGCCCCGCAAAGAGGCACACCGTGGGAATGGGATAGCGGGAGAGGAAGAAGCGGACGGGAAAGAGGAACGCCGCCGCCCCGAGAAACATGCCGAGGGCGATGGGGAGAAGGATGAGAATGTTTTTACGGAACTCTTTGAAGAGATCGGCAACGGCGCCGACGATGCGCTCGTATACACCGAGGACGGCCGCCACCGACCCGCCCGAAAAGCCCGGGATGATAAAGGCGACCCCGATCGCCGTCCCGCACAGCATATCCTTCAAAAACGGGAGGACGCCCCTCTTTTTCGGCTCCCCCTTTTCTCTCTGCCCCGCCATACTTTCAGTATATCGTAGCCGCAGAAGAAATAAAACCGATCGGAGATTTTTCCCGAAAAAATGCCCGCCGCAGTTGCGGCGGGCTTTCCGTATTTCCTATAATTTTGCGGGATACTTCTCCCGTTTGACGAGGCAGACGAGAACGCAGACCGTGACCCCGAGAAGGCCTCCCGCAAGGGCGATCGGCGCGGCGAGCGGGAAGTAGTTTTCCCTGTGACTGCGGTAAAGTTCCGCCCCGTCCCCTTTTGTGACAAGTTCGATTTGTTGGGGAACACTCTCCCCCCGCCAATCCTTCGCCAGCATCCACGCATTCATGCAGGCCGCGTTGTAGCGGACATTGTAGGCCGAAAAGGTCCTGTCCTCCGAATACAGGCGAAAGACGGTGAGTTCGGTGAGTTCGCCCAAGGTGCCCGAGCCGAGAACGTGAAACGGCTCGTTGCGGCTTATCTTGCAGCTCTCCTTCCCGTTGAAGAAGACGCACGAAAACCCGTCCCCGAGGTCGCATTGTTCCCACTCTTCGGCGGACGAAGCGAGTGCGGAGAGCGGGAAGACATACTCGCGGACCTCCGACGAAACCGACCCGTCCGCATGGGACACCCCCTCCGCCAGCGTGAGGGTCTCCAAAAATCCGGTCATTTCCCCCTTTTCGCCGCTGTGGAGAAGGCCGCGCATTTCGGGCTTCCATGCGGCAAAGAAGATGAAGACCGCCGCGGCGAGCAGAACGGGGATAAGCCCGAAGAGCGCCGTCTTCCGATACAATTTTTTGTTGCGGGCGCGGGATGCCGTCCTCTCCCCGCCGTATTTTTTGACGGCAAAGAACGGAAGGAGGATCCCCGCAAGGAAGAGGGCGAGAGCAACCGCACATGCCGCCGCCGAAAAGAGCGGGATGGGAGGGATCGTACCCGCGAGGCTTACGGCCGCGGAGACCGCGAAGAACCCGAAGGGCACGAGGGCGGAAACGCACAGCGCGAGGGAGAGTTTGCGGCGGAGCAGAATGAGGTAACTCCCGTAGTTGGGGAGTTCGTCGTCCGCCCCCTCCGCGCTCTTCGAGAAGGCGATGAGGCAGATGAGGGAGACGGCGGAGAGCGCAAGCCCCGCAAAGAGGATGAGAAGCCACCACCGAAGGCCCGCCCTGACGGCGGTGTTGAGATCGAGAAACCAACCGAGAAAGAATAAAGAGAGCCCGAGCGCGAGCAGGCCGCCGAGTAGATACGACTGCGTCGTGAATTTTGCGAGTTTGCGCTTCAGGAGGTTTCGCTCCGACCGATCGGAGAGGACATTCTCCCCCGCGGGCGCGGGCTTGCGCTCCCCCGCGAGAATTTCGTCCGCCGTCACCCCGTACAGCTCCGCGATCGCGGGCAGGAGGAGAATATCGGGAAGGGCGGAGTTGCATTCCCACGAGGAAACGGTGCGGTTGGAGACGTCGAGCCGATCCGCAACCTCCCGCTGGGTGTAGCCGTGCGCCTTGCGGAGCGCCGCCAGAAATTCGCCGATGGATTGTCTTGCCATACAAAAATCTCCGTTTTTTCTTTTAGTCTACTCCGCATGGAGAAAAAAGCAAGACGCCGTCCTTGGAATTTGTCTATGATCGGTGGAATCCGTCGCTTTTTATGCCGTTCGGGGAAGGGTTACCGCTGCTCCCTCTTTCCCCCCTTCCGCCTCATGAGAAGAAAGAAGGGCAGGGCGATAAAGAGCGGAACGCCGCCCGACGAAGAGAGACACCCCCTCCGCTCCGTTTGCGGGTCTGGAGTAGGTTCGGGATCGGGGTCGGGATTGGGTTCGGGCGTGGGTTCGGGGTCGGGGGTAGGTTCGGGATCGGGGTCGGGGTCAGGATCGGGATCGGGGTCGGGGTCGGGCGCCGCCGAGACGGTGAACACGACCTCGCGGATGAGCGTTTCGTAGTTCGCTTTGTCCGCGCCGATATATTCCGCCTCTGCCCGCACCGTCCCGGGGACAAGGGCCGCGGAGCCGTCCGTCCACCGCCAATTTGCGGGGAGGGAGACGTCCGAAAGGGTCTGCATGCCCTCCCCCACCGTGACGTTGCCGTTCCACGAAAAGGCGGGAGCCTTTGCCTTCGCGATCGTGAACGCCGCCTTCAAGGTGCCCGTATACGTGCCGATGCCGACGATCTCCGCCTCCGCCGCCCCCGCGTTCACGGCAGAAGTATTCACGACGTAGTGGACCCCCTCCGTGAGGACGGTGCCCCCTGCCGTCACCGTAAATTCGGGTTTTGCGACGCCGCCCGTGTAGACGCACGTCCCCCTCTGCACGGCGGTAGCGCCCTCGAGGGAGATGAGGTCGTGCCGCTTGCTCTCGCGGAGGACGTACACCCCCGTCTGCGTGATCTTGAAATTCTCCTTATCCGCACCCGTGTAGAGAATTGTCCACTCCGAAACGCGGTCGAGCATGCCGTCGTAGTAGACGGTGAGGTCGACGTCGTAATACCACTCCCACCCCGCGGGGAGGGGGATCTGCCCGAGATGGGTGACTTCACTCCCGACGACAATGGGCTGTGCGGGGTCCATCACGGGACGGTTGAGGGGGTATTCCGCCTGTTTTATCACGAAATACCCGCGGCACGTTCCCGTGTAGTCCCCCTTCCCTTCGGCGATGACGCAGGCGTTGCCGAGGGCGTTGAAGTTGTTTTCGTAGCGGAGTTCGTAGTCCTTGCCGAAAGTGAGCGTCTTGCCCGCAAGGGTCACGGCGGGGGACGGTTCGATCGCCTCCGCGCAGTAGGTAAAGTTGCTCTCCGCAAGTTTCATGCGGGCAAAGCGCAGATCGTTGGCGCCGACTTCTTCCTCCCGCGGCACGTTCTTTGTGTAGGCGCGGATATGGGCGCAGTACTTGCTGTAATTCTGGAGATTGCTCCACCCGCCCTTTTTGTATTCGAAGGTCATATCGTTGGAGCTGGCGTAGTCGATCGTCGCAAAGATGCGCGCCTTCTTCTCTCCCCCGCCCGTTGCCTCGACGACGACGGAGAAGGACTCCCCGTTCTCGAGGGGGACGGGCTCGTCGAGGTAGACGGTGTAATACCCGTCCCGCGGGACCTTCGTCTCCTTCACCGCGGCAAGGGTGCCGCCGTCGGGGACGTTGGAGGGAGAGAGCGGGTTGCCGTAGTTGGGGTCGAGGCCGGTGTAGACGGAGACTTTCACCGAGACGTCCGTCCCGCCGATGCCGATATTCACGGCGTTCAGCACCTCGCGTTCGGCGCTCGTGCCGCCCTGTGCGCGGTAAATTGCCGCCGCCTTCGCCGTTTCCTCCTCGCCGTAGACGGAATAGGCGGCGTAGGAGAGGGTGCCGTTGTAGAAATATTGATGGTCGAAGGCGTCCGCCGTCGTATAGTCGAATGCCCAGATATCGTAAATTTTGGAATCGTAAGAGAGGTAGAAATAGCCCTCGTCGTTGGAGCCGCTCCCCCAGCTGTTCTTCACGATCCAGCCGCCGTTCGTTGCGGAGTGCTTGGGGGTGAAATAAGAGGCGGGGATGGTGTCGTCCCACCCGACGATGATGCAGGCATGCGGGTTGCGGGAGGACTGCCCGTCGTTGTTGAAATATTTATCAATGTTGTAGTACCCGCTCTCATAGTTGTGGATGGGGAAGGAAAACGCCGCCGCGCCGTATTCCGCGACGAGCCTTTTCACCCCCTCCACCGAATAGGGAACGGTGTAAAAGCCCTCGAGTTTGTAGGCGGGCGGATAGGTGCCCGAAATCTCCGAGAAGTTGTCGTCCGACATGTCGAGTTCGCTGTCCCCGAACTGCTTCACGGGGCCCATCCATTGGAGGAGGGCCTGCCCCGCGACCTCCACGTACCCCCCTTTGTTCCACGACCCGTTGCCGGGCTGGACGTCGTCTTCGATGAGACCGAACTCGTCCGCGCCCGGATTGTGCGCCCGATAGGCGAGGTTGCGCTCCTCGAGGTTCAAAGCCGCCTGCTGTGCGTTGCCCACCCCCTCGCGGAGGATGGACGTCTCGGAGGCGGCGATGGTTGCATACGCCCAGCAGAGGCTGTAACCGCCCTGATTCTTCACGGTGGTGAGGATGCGGTAGTCGCGGCTGCTGTATTTTTCCTGCTTTGCAATCTCGGCGGGGTCCGCCTTGCGGAGGTCCTCCACGTTCTTCGCGCCGAAGAAGGTGACGGCGTCCGCCGCAACCTGCGGGGTGCGGAGAAGGACTGCCCCGAGCGAGAGGAGGGAGACCGCCAAAAAGAGGAGAACGACGGCTATGAGTGATTTTTTTGTACGGGACACGGCATCCTCCTTTTTCGGGTTTGGGAATATTATACTATAAAATCCCCCTCTTGGCAACCCTTTTTGGGAAAATTGAGGAGAGGACGCGGAAAGAAGAGAGACGGGCGTCTTTCATTTCCTACGCTTTCGGGAAAAGGAGGTCCGCTCGCCTGCCGCGCCGCCCGCGGAAGCGGGCGGCGCGGCAGGCTCGGGATGACGTGGGGAGAGGCGCGCCTGCGGCGCCCTTCCCGAGGAAGGGTATGGCTTTCTATGCGGGCGGTGCGCTTCTTTATGCCGACGACGCAGAGCGGCGGAGAAACGTAAGCGCCGCATCCATGGGGATGCGGCGCTTACGAAGATTTATGGAGATTGTTCTGTGAGCTATTTTTTGCTCTCGCCCTTGGGCGCGCAGGCGGGGCAGCCGCTGCAGTGCGCACAGTCGCAGCCGCAACTGCTCTTGCCCTGTTTTTTGCGGATGACCGTGAAGACTACCACCCCCAAAACGAATGCCGCCGAGGCGACGATGATGAGGATCTCCCACCAACTCATTGTTCGCCTCCCCCCTCGCCTTCGGGCGCGGGCGCGTCGGGCGCCCCTTCTTCGGGCGCATCGGGCGTTTCCTCGGGTTCGGCCTCTTCTTCGGGTGCGGCCTCTTCGGAGGCGGGCGCTTCTCCCCCGTCCGCCGCGGCAACTTCCGCAGCGAGAGCGGGCGCCTCTATGAGAGCAAGCTCCTTTACGGGGTGCTTCTTATTCCACAATACGATGCCGACGACCGCCGCCGCGACGACTGC
>CANRFW010000050.1 GCA_947630035.1 uncultured Clostridia bacterium
TTTTCGCGGTTCTTCTTCTCCTCCTGCTTCTCGTCCGCCTCGGGCGCGGTCTCGTTGCGGAAGTAGTAGACGGCGTTGATACGGTCGCAATAGCGCTCCGCGATCTCCTCCTCGTCCGCCTCCCCGCACGCCGCCGCGATCTCCTCGGAGAAGCGGAAGTTGGGATAGTACACCGTCTTGAGAAGCCCGAAGAGCTTGGGGTCCTTGTCCGACAGAGCGGAGAAATCGACGGTGTTGTTCGCAATGATCTTGTGGCGGATCTCCCCGTCTTCGGGGTCGTTCACGAACACGCAGACTTCGTTTACGCCCGCATTCTGGATGAGGCGCGCCTTCTCTTCGGAGACGACCTCCCCGCGGGAGGCGAGAAGTTCGCCCGTCTCGGGATGGAAGATATCGTCCGAGAGACGGCACCCGGGGAGCCTGTATGCGAGGTTGAGTTTTTTGTTGAACTTATACCGCCCCACCTTCACCACGTCGTAGCGGCGGGGATCGAAGAAGAGCATGTTGAGATGCTGCCGCACCGATTCCTCGGTGGGCACTTCGCCGGGGCGGAGCCTTCTGTAGAGGGCGATGAGACCGTCCGATTCGGAGCGGATGGGCGGGTTGTCCTTATCGTCCTTTTCGATGGTCGCCGCGATCATCTTGTCTACGGTGAGGGCGCCCGTTTCATCCTTGCAGCCGAAGAGTTCCTCAATCGCTTGGTTGGACCCGTACCCGAGGGCGCGGAGAAGCACGGTAGCCGTGAGCTTGCGCTTCCTGTCTACCTTGACCCAGAGAACGCCCTGCGGATCCTGCTCGAACTCGAGCCATGCGCCGCGGTTGGGAATGACCGTCGTCGCATAGATATTCTTGCCCGTCTTGTCCGTCTCCTTGTCGTTGTTCACGCCGGGGGAACGGACGAGCTGGGAGACGATGACGCGCTCCGCACCGTTGATGATGAAGGAGCCGTTCTCCGTCATGAGGGGCAGATCCCCCATGAAGACGTCCTGCTCGAGGATCTCGTCCTTCACTTTGTTGACGAGGCGCACCTTCACCTTGAGGGGGAGGGCGTACGTCGCATCGCGGTTACGGCATTCCTTCTCGTCGTACTTCGGGTTTGCGCCGAACGAGTGGTCGAGGAAGTAAAGCTCGAAGTGGTCCGAGAAGTCGGTGATCGGAGAAAAGTCCTCGAAGATGTCCGAGATGCCTTCGGTGATGAACGCATCGTAGCTCTCTTTCTGGATCTCGACGAGGTTGGGGATATCGATCACCTCGTTGATCGAGCCGAACTTTCTCCGTTCCGTCTTGCCGTACTTTTGAATGGGTAAGTTCATCCGTCAAATAACTCCTTTTATGATGTTATCATTTGGCGATCCACCCGAGTATATCTTTTCATCGGATAAAAATCGAAATGTCCGAAAAAATGCGGCTTCCCTCTTTACAAATCCCCTCGCGGGCGCTATAATAATACGGAAAGCAGTGCGGCGCCGGGAGCCTTAAAAATTCCCGAAACGGCACGGTAACGCATTCTAAACATAATGATACAGTATGTTATTATAGCGACGGCCGCACAAGATGTCAAACGGTTTTGCGCCCCGTAAAAAAATTTTTTTCGCTTCGACGAAAAAAGACGGGATCCGACGGCTTTCTCCCCATGCTTTCCCCTATCGCGTTGTGCTTTTTGCCCCGCGTTGAACAGGCAGGGGCCGTCCCCCCAATCCTTGCCCACCCCTCGAGGGGTGGGTGGCTCGCCGCTTCGGCGGCGAGACGGGAGGGGTGTTCCCCGTGTTTCGCAAAAGGGAGATTTCTCCGCCGCAAAGGACGCGGCGTCGGAATGACGCGTCATGTCTCGACTACGCTCGACATGACGTATACAAGCGGGGGAGCGCAACCACCACCCTGCCCCGCCACGCCACGTCACCCCGAGCGCAGTCGAGGGGGACGTGGTACAACGTGTCATGTCTCGACTACGCTCGACATGACGTAGCGGGACGACATGACGTATACAAGCGGTCGCGCGCGCCCGCCCTCCTTTTGCCTTCCCCTCGAGGGGAAGGTGGCACGGCACAGCCGTGACGGATGAGGTGTTCCCGCGGGATCCTTGTTCCTCATACCGACGCCGCGCAGCGGCGGAGCGTATCTTTCATGGGAAGATTCACTCACTCCGCCTGCGGCTCCGTTCGGGATGAGGGACCCCGCGCCTCCCCTCGCGCCGCTCTTTCCCACGTCGCCCCGCCACGCCACGTCACCCCGAGCGCAGTCGAGGGGGACGTGGTACAACGCGTCATGTCTCGACTACGCTACTTCGTCTTACGGCTCGTGCCGCCCTTCGATAGCATTCATAGCTGCGGGCGGGACGACATGACGTATATGGGCGGTTGCGTGTCCCCCCTGCCCACCCCCGTCCCTGCGGGACACCCCCTCCCATGGAGGGGGCAGGAGTCGCCGAAAACCGTAACCCTACCAAAAGGGGGCGGGAGCGGCCGAAAACCGTAACCCTACTAAAAGGAAAAAGGAGTACTCTCTTGCGCATCGATAAATTTTTGAAAGTTTCCCGCATCCTAAAGCGCCGCACCGTGGCCCAGGAGGCGGCGGTGGCGGGCAAGATCGCCGTGAACGGCAAGGAGGTCAAGCCCGCCTACAGGCTGAAGATCGGCGACGTCGTCGAAGTCTCTTTCGCCGCGGGCACACTCAAATTCCGCGTCCTCGAACTCAAGGAGACGGTAAAAAAAGAGGAGGCGGCAAACCTCTATGAGGTTCTGCCCTAAACAGTATGGTCACTGTCATTCTCTGCGCCGCGGGAAGCGGCACGCGGGCGAACCTGCCCGAAAACAAAATTTTCTACATGCTGAACGGTCTGCCCGTTCTCTCCCTCACCCTCTCCGCCTTTGCCCCCTTTGCGGACGAGATGCTCGTCGTCTGCCGCAAGGAGGACGAAGCGCGCATCCTCCCCCTCCTCTCCCCCTACTTCGGCGCGAAGACTACAGAGGGCGGGGCGACGCGGGCGGAGAGCGTATACAATGCCCTGCAAATTGCCAAGGGGGACATCGTCCTCATCCACGATGCGGCGCGCCCCTTTGTCTCCGCCGAAGTGATCCGCGGGTGCATCGAAAGCGTGAAGGAGTACGGCAGCGGCGTGTGTGCCGTCCCCGCGGCGGACACCGTCCTCCTCGCTTCGGGGGGTACGGTCTCCGCACATGCCCCGAGGAGCTGCTCTTTCCTCGCGCAGACCCCGCAGGGATTTTTGACGGAGAAGCTCCGCGGAGCGTATGAAAAGGCAAAAAGCGCGGGCACCCTCCCCCTCTATACGGACGACAGCGGACTGTATGCGGCGTATGCCGAAAAGCCCCGCCTCTGCGCGGGCGACCGCACCAACCGCAAACTCACCTACCCCGAAGATTTCGCCCCCGCCGAGCGGGTGGGATTCGGAGTGGACACCCACGCCTTTGCCCACGGGGAGGAGATCGACGCGGGCATTGCGCGCCTCAATCTGAACTATATCAAGCTCTGCGGGACGACGGTTCCCTCCGACCGCGCGATCGAGGCGCACAGCGACGGCGACGTTCCCGTACACGCCCTCATGGACGCCCTTCTCTCCGCGATCGGCGAGCGGGATATCGGATATTTCTTCCCCGATACCGACCCCGCCTATGCGGGTGCGGACAGCATGGCCCTTCTCGCTGAAGTCGTAAAAAAGGTACATGGGGTCGGATTTTCGGTGAAGAACGCCTCCGTTTCCATCCTCTGCGAACTCCCCCGCCTCTCCCCCTTCATCGAGAAGATGCGCGAAAATCTTCGGGCCGCGCTCGGCTGCGACACGGTCGCCGTCGCCGCGGGGACCAACGAAAAACTCGGCTATATCGGCGAGGGAAGAGGCATCACCGCGTATGCGACGGTGCTTCTGAAAAAGAATTGAGAATGGAAAATGGAAAATTGAGAATGAAGAATTAAGGACGGAAAAATATGCCGAAAGCAACCACACAATTTGTATGCAACGAGTGCGGGTACGCCTCCCCCAAGTGGCTGGGACGGTGCCCCGACTGCGGGAAATTCAATACCCTCGTGGAGGAGGCGATCGTCCCCGAACCCGCCAAGGCGAAGGTGCGCTCCGCCCTCTCCCCCGCCCGCGCCATCCCCCTCTCCCAAGTAAAATATGAGAAGTATGAGCGCATCTCTTCGGGCAATTCCGAGCTGGACGTCGTCCTCGGCGGCGGCATCGTGCGCGGCTCCCTCGTCCTCGTGGGCGGCGACCCCGGCGTGGGCAAGTCCACCCTCTTGACGCAGGTCGCGGCGCACCTTTCCAAGGAGCATAAAGTACTATACCTCTCCGCCGAAGAGAGCTGTTCGCAGGTGAAACTCCGCTGCGAGCGGCTCGGGCTCGATTCGGACGGTCTCCTCCTTCTCAACGAGACCAACCTCGAGGCGGCGGAAGAGAGCATCTGCGAGGCGGAATACGTCGTCATCGACAGTATTCAGGC
Source organism: uncultured Clostridia bacterium (assembly GCA_947630035.1). Lineage (GTDB taxonomy): Bacteria > Bacillota > Clostridia > Christensenellales > Borkfalkiaceae > Gallimonas. Next base: position 4,458 of record CANRFW010000050.1, read on the forward strand.
GATCTATACCGAAGCCCTCTCCTCCTCGGCAGGCTCCGTCGCGCAGGTGCGCGAATGCGCCTCGCGGCTAATGCGCATCGCCAAGTCCCGCGGGATCACCTTCTTCATCGTAGGGCATGTGACGAAGGAGGGCACCCTCGCAGGCCCCAAAGTCCTCGAACATGTGGTGGACGCCGTCCTCTATTTCGAGGGGGAGCGCACGGAGAATTTCAAAATTTTGAGAGCGGTGAAGAACCGCTTCGGCTCGGTGCAGGAGGTGGGCGTCTTCGAGATGACGGGCGAGGGCATTTTCGGGCTTGCCGACTACTCCTCCCTCTTCCTTTCGGACAGCCGGGGGGTGGCGGCGGGCGCCGTCGTCACCCCGAGCGAGACGGGCAACCGCTGCATGGCGGTGGAGATCCAGACCCTCATGGCGAAGACCGCCTACGGTCTCCCCCGCAGAATGTCCCTCGGGATAGACCTCAATCGCCTCATCGTCCTCATCGCGGTACTCGAAAAGCGGTGCGCCCTCCCCCTCGGCTCGCAGGATATCTACCTCAACGCCATGGGCGGGATACGCCTTTCGGAGCCGAGCGCGGACCTCGCCGTGTGCGCGGCGCTTGCCTCCGCCGAGCGCGGGATCGCCATCGACAAATACACCGCCGTCTTCGGCGAAGTAGGGCTGACGGGCGAAGTGCGTGCCGTAAACTTTGCCGAAAAGCGGGTGAACGAGTGCCTCAAAATGGGCTTTAAGCGGGTGATCCTCCCCGCCAAAAACATGAAGGCGTGTGAGAAATTCAAGGAAAAGATCGAGCTTGTGCCCGTCTCCTATGTGGCACAAATGATAAAATCGCTGTTCTGAAGCAGCCATGAAAAAATCGGGGAAGTTTTCCCCGATTTTTTCATGGCTGCTTACTTTGCGCATACGACATTTTTTGTGGTATCTATTTCTCTATCGGCAAACAATACAACGCGCTTGATCGCCAACTTCTGCATGGCAGAAATGAATTTTTCCATAAACTCAAAATCAATTTGCCCATCCTTTGTAGGGAGTTGGATATATTTATTTTTTATAACGTTCCAACCGCCCAACTTGTTTTTATAAGAATATATCGGCAAATCCGTAACCTTATTGATTTTCACTCTTTCCGCGCCGAATATCGCCAATCCGCCAATAATCAGCGGCGAAGAGGGCAGGAACCCCTTCAGTCACTGCGTGACAGCTCCCCCAAACGGGGGAGCCGAGAGGTTACCGAAACCCGCGCCCAAAACGAGGGAGCCAAGCGGTAATCGGGACGGCGGCGAGATTGATAAGAGCGGAAGGGTTCTACTACGTCATTTCGAGCGGAGCCGCATTTCGAGCGGAGAAAGTCGATTACGTCATTTCGAGCGGAGCCGTAGGCGAAGTCGAGAAAACTCCCGTTGCGGTCATGTTTCGGCTGCGCTCAACATGACGTGCTGTGCGGCGGCAACGGGGCGGGCGCCGAATTTTTCCCGAAAAATTTTGATTTTGTATTGCAAATTACAATACAATATGCTATACTATTCATGGAGGCGATAATATGGCAAAGAAAAGTGCGAATGTTTCCGTGCGGGTCGCACCCGAGATCAAGGCACAGGCGGAGGCGGTACTCGAAAAAATCGGGCTGCCTGTCTCCGTCCTCATCGACACGCTCTATCGGCAAATCATCTACACGGGCGGCGTCCCCTATCCTTTGACCGTTCCCAAACTCCCCACGCGGGATACGATGAACGATGCCGACTTCAACGCGATGATGGAGAAAGGGTATTCACAAGCGGTCGCGGGCGAGGGGCTGGAACTCGACGCCGCTTTTGACGATTTGCGCAAAGGAATCAACCATGGAGTACAAAGTTAAAATTACGCCTTTTGCGTTTTCGCAACTTGCCGAGACCGCAACGTATATTTCCGACGTTTTGCTCGTTCCCGAAACGGCGCTAAAATGGCTCGGCGTGTTACAATCCGCGATCGCATCCCTCTCTTCGATGCCCGGCCGCTTCCCCCTGACGGAGGAACAACCGTGGCGCGAAAAGGGCATCCGCAAACTCACCGTAAAGGGATTTTTCGTCTATTATCTTGTTGATGAGGCACAAAAGACGGTGACGGTAACGGCCGTTATTTACGGGCGGCGAGAGCAAATTTCCGCATTGAAAGAACTTGACGAATAACCGTGATCATGCAATAAACGTCCTCCGCTTCGGTGGAGGACGTTTGCTTTTATGACTTTTCCCCGTTTTGCCCTTTTGCAACAGGGATATACACCATTTTCCAAGCGGAGAGATTCTACTACGTCATTTCGAGCGGGGATATTCTACTACGTCGTTTCGAGCGGAGCCGTTAGGCGGAGTCGAGAAAACTCCTTCCGCGGTCATGTTTCGACAAGCTCAACATGACGTGTTTTATGGCGGGGGCAGGAACCCCTTCAGTCACTGCGTGACAGCTCCCCCAAACGGGGGAGCCAAGGGGTAATCGAGACGGCGGAAAGATTGATACGAGCGGAGACGCTCTACTACGTCATTTCGAGCGGAGAAAGTCGATTACGTCATTTCGAGCGGAGCCGTTAGGCGAAGTCGAGAAAACTCCTTCTGCGGTCATGTTTCGGCTGCGCTCAACATGACGTGTTTTACGGAGTACGGATCAGCCGCCTAATCCGAACGAATGCATGAAAATACGCAGGGCGTCTTCGGGGTGCAGTTCGAACTTGCATTTTTTGACGTTTTCGTACCCACGGTGCGGATCGCGTACTCTTCGAGCTTCTCTCTCGGGAGCTTTTCCCGCTCGCCGCCGAGGCTGAAATCGCACCGCTTCTTTTCCATACCTCCCCTCCTTTTTCCGCGGAAATGCCGCGTTTTTCCTCAAAGAGCGGGTGCGGACGCTATTCCGTCTGCACGGATGCGAGGATCTCTTCGGTATCCGTCAGAAAGGGCTCGCCCGTCGCCGCCTCGATCGCGGCGACGAAGCTCTTATCGTACCGCTTGGTACGCTTCGCCGTTTTCCACTTCGGATTGCTTACGGAGCCGAACGCAATGCCGAGCGCATAGATGATCATGAAGAGCGGAAAGCTCAAAATGGTGGGAAGGAGACGGAAGAACCGCACGCCGATGCGCTTGTAATCGAGTACATACACGAGGATCGCCTGCAGGATAAACGGCACGACGAAGGCGAGAAGCAGGATCCACCCGATAAAGACGAGTACGTTGAATTCGATCCCGAAGAAGTCGACGAAGAACCCGCAGTCCGCGCAGCCCGCCGCCGCGGCCCATCCCCCGCCCGAGGCGAAGTGAAAGATCGTGAGATAGAGGTAGTACAGCGGGAACCAGAACACGCACAGCACCGCGATGGGCATGAACAGCATGGAGAAGAACACGTCGAGCAGGCTGTAGCGGAGGGAGACGAAGAACTTCAGAAAACAGCGCAACCCGTGGGTGAAGAAGAGACGGAACAGCCCGTGCCCCATGCGGTAGTTGCGTCTGAAGAGGTCGGAAAGGGTGCCGGGCTGGTCCTCGTAGACGATCGCGTCCTTCACATATACCGCCTTGTGCTTTTTGAGGAGCATATCCATCGTGAACTCCGCGTCCTCGCTGGTGCCCGTCTCCGTCCAGCCGTAGGTGCGCAGGATCTCCGCGGAGACCATCATGCCGCCGCCCACCATCATCTGCCCGATGCCGAGCGCCGACCGCGCCTGACAGTTGAAACGGCAGTCGCGGATATACCATAGCCCCGAAACGCCCGCGATCGCGTTCTGCGTGAGGTTGGTCGCATGATTATACCCGCGCGCGAGCCCGGCGCCGTGGTCGAAGGCGTCGTTCATGCGTGCGAGGTAGTCGGGATGCGGGATATTGTCCGCGTCGAAGCGGACAAACGCCTCGATCTCGGGAAAGTCCCCGAGAATCTTCGGGAGAACGTCGTGCAGCGCCCACCCGACGTTGCGCCGCTTGGGGTTTTCCTCGGTGCGCTCGTAGACGGTCGCCCCCAGCCGCCTTGCGTATTCCGCCGTGCGGTCGGTACAGTTATCCGCAATCACGAAAACGCGGTACAGTTCCTTGGGATAGTTCAGTTTTTTGAGATGGGCGAGGGTGACGGCGATGACGTCCTCCTCGTTGTGCGCGCAGATGAAGATCCCGAACAAGTGTCTCTCCTTCGCGGGAGGAATCTTGCGGGCGGGCAGAAAAAAGAGAAACAGGTAGATGATCTGGACCGCAAAGGCAAACGATACGATCCAGATGATCGCCTGATTGATATACCCCAAAATTTCATTGAAAAGGTACACTTCTTCACCCCGCTGCATGCCGATGCGAAAGGTATTCTACCAAACTTTGCGCGGATTGTCAACTGCTTAACCCGAACGAATGCAAGAAAATACGCAGGGCGTCTTCGGGGTGCAGTTCGAACTTGCATTTTTTGACGTTTTTCGTGCCCATGGTGCGGATCGCGTACTCTTCGAGCTTCGCTTTCGGGAGCTTTTCCCGCTCGCCGCAGAGGGCGGAAAGGGTGGCACAGATCTCCGTAACCCCCGCCCCGCAGGCGGCGCAGATCTCCGAAAGAGCCGCAACCTTCTGCTCCTCGCAGAGGCGGAGGGTCTCGCCGAGGAGAAGCCCGTTCGCCCGCCCGTGCGGGATGCCGTAGTCGTAAGTGAGGAAGTACCCCATGCCGTGGACGACCGTCGTGCCCGTCTGCGCGATCGCCATGCCCGCGAGAGAGGCGGCGAGAAGGAGGCTGTCCCTCTCCCCCGCCGTGGGAGTTTTGAGGGAGGACAGGATGGGGTACAGCATGCGCAGGCTCTCCCGCGCGAACAGTTCGGAGGCGGGCGAGGAGGACTGTTTTAGCATGCTCTCCGCGGCGTGCGAGAAGGCGTCCATCGCCGTATTGCGGGTGATTGCGGGGGGAAGCCCCTCCGTGTAGCCGCCGTCGAGGTAGGCGAGCTTCGGGAAGATCGCGGGCGAAAAGAGGCTCGTCTTGGTGCGCGCGGCGTCGTTGGTGAGGATGGCATACGGGGTGACTTCGCTCCCCGTGCCCGCCGTGGTGGGGACGCAGACGACGGGGAGCGCGGCGTTTCCGTAACCCCCCGAAAAGACCGCCCCGTCTTCGCGCGGCTCGGCGGCAAGGAGGGCGATCGCCTTTGCCGCATCCATGGGCGACCCGCCCCCTATGCCCACGACGAAATCGGCGCCGCTCTCTTTGAGGAGGGCAAGCCCCTTCCGCACGCAGGCGAGGGTGGGATCGGGGCGGACGCCGTCGTAGACCGCATAGGTCTGCCCGTTCTCCCCGAGGGCGGAAGTGATATCCGCAAGGGCGCCGCACCGCGCGGAGGACTTCCCCGTGACGATGAGGGCGCGCCTGCCGAGAGCCGCCATCTTTCTCCCCTCTCTTCTTACGCAGCCTCTTCCTACTACCGTCTCCGTCGGCATAAAAAAGGAAAATTCCATACTCCTCCTTTTAAGGAAAAAGACGGGCACTGCCCGCCTTTTTCTTACCCCATGTCGTTATTTTGTCTTTTTCTCGGCGGGTTTCGCCTTTTCGGGTCTCGCGATTTTTGCGGGCTTGTCCGCCGCGCCCTCGTGGAGGACGATCTGCGGGAAGGGAACGGAGATGCCGTTCTCCTCGAACACCGTCTTGATGGCGCCGCGCATCTGGCGCTGTGCCACGAAGAAGTCCGCCTCCGTGCAGGTCGCGCCGAAGTGCAGGTTCACGCTCGATTCGCCGAGTTCCTCCACGCCGTTGAAATCGATGTCCGAGAGGAGGGCGGGGCACATCTCCTTGATCTTGCCCTTGTTCGCCTCAAACACCTCTTTCACCTGCTGCAGGTTGGCCTCGTAAGGGACGCCGACGATGACGGTCGGATAGGAATTCTCCCTGCTCTGGTTGATGAACACCTTGATGGTGGAGTTGTTCGCCACGCGGATATCCCCGCTGTAGTTGATGAGTTTCGTATTGCGGATGCCGATCTCCTGCACGGTGCCGCGCCAGCCGTCGATGGTGACGATGTCCCCCACCTGCAGCGTCCCGTCGCACACAATGAAGATGCCCGCGACGACGTCCGCGATGAGGCTCTGCATCCCGAGGCCTACGACGAGAGTCAGCACTCCCGCGCCTGCGATGAGGGCGCCGAGGTTGAATCCCCAAGCGGCGAGAACGCCGACAACGATCGCGACCCATATCACCACTTTCACGATGCTGTTGACGAGTTTGCCGATCGTCACCCTGCGGGGGGTGCCGCGGAAAACCGCGGAGATGATCGCGCACACCACGTAGAGGATAAGCATCCCCACGAAGAGGACCTGCACGCTGCGCACGATCTGCGGGATCAGTGCGATGAGAGTGTTGAGAAGGGAATTGGAGAAGCGGGGCGTGAAGTTGTAGAGCTGCTTGCCGCTCTCGTCGAACACGGGATTGTTGTTCTCGTCGAGACGGGGAGCCGCGACCCCCTTCACCCATGCGGTGTCGCCGAAGATCTCATCGTGGAAGATGAAGCCGAGGACGGTGATCCCCGCGAAGATGAGAAGGAGGACAAGTCCCACCCATGTCGCCTTTCTCGATTTCTTTTTGGTTTCCGTTGCCATATGCTTATGGCCTCCTTAAAAATGATATCTTATTGAAGAGAACGGGTGTGGATGACCCTGCCGCCCGCAAGGACGATCATCTTCACCGCATCGGGCGAGAAGTCGTCCGCCTCGACGGTGAGAGACTTGTTGATCCTCCCCCGCGCGAGAACTTTGATATAGGTCGTCTTGGGGGAGAGGTACGGGATACGGGAGACCATCTCCGCGATCCCCACGTATTCCCCGTCTTCGAAGTACTCGGAGAGGGTGTCCACATTGACGACGGCGGACTTGCTCTTATCGGTGACCCGATCGCTCCACTCCACGCGCGCCTTGGCCTCCTCGTCCGTCATCTGCTCCTCCGCCTCTTTCACGCTGACCGTGACATGCTCCATCTTTTCAACGGACTTTTCAACGGGTTTTTCAACGGGTTTCTCGACGGGTTTTACGGGTTCCTCTGCGGGTTCGGCGGCTTTCGTCCCCCGCGCGCGCTGCTTGACGGGCTTTACGAGGCCGCGCTCCAACAGGGGTTCGTCGTCCTCATAGGGAAGGTAATAGTCGACGGCGGGCTTGTCCCCCGCGGCTGCGCCCTTTCTCTCCATGAGAGCGGCGATGAGAGTCTGCGCCACGCGGCAGCGGCGGTCGCTGCGGATGCGGAGAAGGCAGGGCACATCGGCGTAACTCGCCTTGTCGGCGACGTCCTCCGTGCCGTAATCGATATATTCCTCGGGGTCGAGGTCGAAGAAGACGCACAGCGTACGGCCGCGCACCGCGAACCGCGCGACAAGGTCCCGCCCGAGACGGAAACTCTCCGCCTTCCAACTCATGCGGGCATGCACCTTTTTGTAGGCGAGAAGCTCGTTTTTGAGAATGCCGTACCACCCCTTCGTCTTATCCGAACTCTGGATGAGACGCGCGGTGAAACTCTTATCGTATTTCGCGTTGACGAGGCGGGGCTTTGCAGGCTCTTCCGCGATCGCGGCGGGCGCCACGGGCTCCGCTACGGGTTCCGCTACGGGTTCCGCTACGGGTTCCGTTACAGGTTCTGTTACGGAACCCGCGGGGGTCTCCTCGACGGGTTCCTCTTCAACGACGGGCGCTTCCTCGGTGACGGTTTCCGTTACGGTGACGGGCGTTTCCTCCGCGGGAGCCTCTTCGACGGGTTCCGTTACAGGCTCCGCTACGGGTTCCGCGGGGGTCTCTTCGACGGGCGCCTCCTCAGTGACGGGTTCCGTTACGGTAACGGGCGCCTCCTCTGCGGGAGCCTCTTTTACAGGCTCTGCGGTCTCCTCGGGTGCGGGCGCTTCGCCCTTCTTCTTGGTCCCGCGGGCAAACAGGATCGCGCCGACCGCGAGGAGCGCGGCGACCGCGACGCATGCGATGACGACTGCGGTGATCTGATCCGCCGTTAAAGCGGCGAGCAATGATATCATACATTTCCCTCCTGACGGGTCCGGGAGACCGAAACCGTATTTTCCCTGTATTATATCACCGCGCGCGCGCAAAGTCAAGAACTTGACCAAAATTTCACAGTATGGCCGGGCATACTTTTTTAACGGAAAAACCGCGCCGCGCCCCAAAGACGCTCTTTCGCGCTATGCGCCCGACCCTTGCCTTCCCCTTGTAAGAAAGGACCCCGTCCCCTACTCTTGCCTTCCCCTCGAGGGGAAGGTGTCCCCGCAGGGGACGGATGAGGTGGTGAACAGTTTTTATACACCTCATCACCGCCAAAATGGCGGAGCTTCAGCGCAAGGCACGCCTACGGCGTCCTCGAGGAGAAGCCGAGAGAGTAACCGAAAGTGACAGCTCCCCCAAAAAGG
>CANRFW010000051.1 GCA_947630035.1 uncultured Clostridia bacterium
GGCGACATCAGAAAGGGCACGACGTTCGAATACAAGAGCGGCGTGTACACCGTCACCGAATTCCAGCACGTGAAACCCGGCAAGGGCGCGGCGTTCGTCCGCACGACCCTCAAGAACGTGGTGACGGGACAGGTTCTCTCGGACGAGACGTTCAACCCCTCCACCAAGTTGGAGACGGCGCAGGTCGAGACCAAGAAGATGACCTATTCCTACAACGACGGGGAGTTCTACTACTTCATGGACGACGAGTTCAACATGACCCCCCTGAACCACGACCAGGTGGAAGACGCTCTCCGCTATATCCGCGAGAACGATATCGTCACCGTGCGCTTCCTGTACGACAAGGCGTTCTCCGTGGAGCCCGAAAACTTCGTGGAACTCAAGGTCATCGAGGCGGAGCCGGGCGTGAAGGGGAACACGGCGACCAACGTCACCAAGGCCGCAAAGGTGGAGACGGGGGCCACTTTCCAGGTGCCCATGTTCGTGAACGAGGGCGACACCATCCGCATCGACACCCGCACAGGGGAATATATGTCGAGAGTATAAGGTTTCGCAAATTTCTTCCGCATGGTGCAATCTGCGAGAATTGCGGTTATCCTTGCAATCTGCGAGAATTGCGGTTATCCTTGCAATCCGCGCGGACTTCTCACCACGTCACCCCGAGCGCAGTCGAGGGGTGACGGTATAGACAACGTCATGTCTCGACTGCGCTCGACATGACGTACATATGCGGCATAATGTATACGAGCGGGCGTCCCTCATTCCGAACGGAGCCGCAGGCGGAGTGAGTGAATCTTCCCATGAAGATACGCTCCGCCGCTACGCGGCGTCGGTATGAGGGGGGCGTGAGATTTCTCCGCCGCAAAGGGCGCGGCGTCGGAATGACGTATCGGGGCGCAAAGGGCACGGCGTCGGAATGACGTATCGGGGCGCAAGCGCGGCGCCGGAATGACGTGGCAGGTTGTACGCGCGGCGTCGGAATGACGTAGCGAATCGCCCGCAAGGCGTTGCGGCGGAAGTTGGATCCAATCATGAAATTCGTTGCACAGAGAGTATTGCGCGCACGTCTTTCCGTAAACGGGAAGCCCGTCTCCGAGATAGGACACGGGCTTGTCGTCTACTTCGGCGTACGCGCCGGGGACGGCGAGGCAGAGGCGAAAAAGTGCGCGGCAAAGCTCGCCGCCCTCCGCATTTTCCGGGACGGGGAGGGGAAGATGAACCTGTCCGTCCGCGACGTAAAGGGCGAGATCCTCTTCGTCTCGCAGTTCACCCTCTACGGGGATGCGAGAAAGGGGAACCGCCCGAGCTTTACGGAGGCAGAGCGCCCCGAGCGTGCGGAGGCGCTGTACCGCCTTGCGGCAGAGGAGCTGGAGGGGTGCGGCGTACCCGTAAGCCTCGGCGTATTCGGCGCGGATATGACGATCGAACAGACCAACGACGGCCCCGTGACGATCATCTACGAAACGGAATAGAGAGGCTCCGCGATGAAGATCACCTATCTCGGAACGGCCGCGGCGGAGGGGATCCCCGCCGTGTTTTGCAACTGTGAGACCTGCCGTGCCGCCCGCGCTCTCGGCGGGAGGGCCGTCCGTTCGCGCGCCCAGACGCTTATCGACGATCTCTCCGTGGACTTCCCTCCGGATGCGTTCTATCACTCCGCCCTCCTCGGGGCGGATCTTTCCGCCGTCCGCTATCTTTTCGTCACCCATCCCCATTTCGACCATATCTTCCCGCAGGAGCTGTGCATGCGCGGCTATGCGTATGCACACGATATGCACGCCCCCGTCCTCGAGATCTTCGGGAGCGGGGAGACCCTTTCCGTCATTCGGGAATTCTCCCGCCGCGAGATGAGGGAGGAAGTCCGTGCGGGACTCAAGTTTCATCTTCTGCATGCCTTTGAGGAGGTGACGGCGGGGGACTTCCGCGTCCTCACGCTGCCCGCCTCGCACAACACGGAGGAACCCCTTTTGTTCCTCTTCGAGAAGGGCGGGAAGCGCGTTCTGCACCTGTGCGACACGGGTCCGCTCTCTGTGGAGACGCTCTCCTTCCTCGAAGAGCGGGGGGCGCGGTGCGACCTTGTCACCCTCGACTGCACCCACCTCTTCACCTACCACCCCACCGCCCGCCACATGGGGCTTGCGGAAAACGCAAAGCTCCTGTATGAACTCGAACGGCGGGGGATTATTGACGGAAACACCAAGCGGGTCGTCACCCACTTTTCGCACAATTCCGCACCGGCGGAGGAACTCCTTCTCCGTGCGGAGAGAGAATACGGCGTGATCGCCGCCTACGACGGGCTGACCGTCGAAATCTGAAAGAAGCTATGGGATTTTTCGCAAAATTGAAGGCGCTCTTCCGCCGCAAGAAGCAGCCCGTTTTGGGGCTTGCCCTCGGGAGCGGGGGTGCAAAGGGCATGGCGCACATCGGCGCACTCCGCGCGTTCGAGGAGGAGGGGATCTCCTTCTCCGTCGTCACGGGGGCGTCCATCGGCTCCATCGTGGGGGCGCTCTATGCGAACGGCTACTCCTCCGCCGACATGACGGGCATCGTGGAGAACCTCAACCGCAAGGAGTTTGCCAAGAACCTCCGCCCCTTTGCCGATTTATCCTTTGCGGAGAAGTTCGTCGGGGAATACCTCGACGGCAATATCGAAGAGACCAAAAAACCGTATGCCTGCTGGGCGACGGATGCGGAGACGGGGGAGGGCGTTCTCTTAAACAGCGGGAAGATCGCCCGCGCCGTGACCGCGTCCTCCGCCGTGCCGCCCTTCTTCCGCGGCGTGGAGATCGACGGGAGAAAGCTCTACGACGGGTGTTTCTCCAACGCCGTCCCCTCGGATGCGTGCAGGGAGCTGGGGGCGGACATCGTCATCGGCATCGACCTCGCGGCATACACGGTGCCCGACGAGGAAAAGGGGGCGATCGCCCGTCTTCTCGGGGCAGCGATCAACCGTTTCACCCCCGTAAAATACAGGGAGGACAGCCGCTCCCGCGGGTATGACCATGCCGACCTCATGCTCCGCCCCGATCTTCGGGACTGCAGTGCGACGGACGTCTCCCGCGGCGGTATGGATAAAATGTACGAGCGGGGCTATGAGGAAGCGAAGGCGCGCATCCCCGAAATTAAGGCGCTCATCGAGGGCTTCGGAAGGAGGAAAAAATGAGACTTTCAACGGCGGGAGAATCGCACGGCAAGGGGCTTGTTGCCATCCTCGAGGGGATCCCCGCGGGGCTTAAAGTGGACTTTGAAGAGATCGCGGCGCGGCTTGCGGCAAGGCAGTCGGGCTACGGGCGGGGGGCAAGGCAGAAGATCGAGAAGGACAATGCGGAATTCCTTGCGGGGGTACGCGGCGGCGTCACCCTCGGAAGCCCCATCGCCATTCTCATCCCCAATCTCGATTACGCGAACTGGGAGCCGTATATGGCGCCCGAGGGCTGCGATATTGAGACGAAGAAACTCACCAAGGTGCGCCCGGGGCATGCCGATCTTGCGGGCGTAGTAAAATTCGGAACGGACGACGCGCGCAACATTTTGGAGCGCGCCTCCGCGAGAGAGACCGCCGTGCGGGTCGCCGCGGGGACGGTCTGCCGTACCCTCCTCCGCACCCTCGGCGTGGAGATCGCGGGGTATGTGCGTGCGGCGGGGGGCATCCGCGACGAAAAGGAATATCGCTTTGAAGAACTCGCGGGGCGCTCGCCCGTCCTCTCCATGATGGACAGGGCGCTCGAGAGGGAGGCATGCGCCTCCATCGACCGCTGCCGCGCGGAGGGGGACAGCTGCGGCGGGATCGCCGAACTCCGCGTAAAGGGACTGAAGAGCGGCTTCGGCAGCTGCATGACCTATCGGGAAAAATTGGACGCCCGCCTTGCCGCCGCCCTCATGAGTGTGCAGGCGGTGAAGGGCGTCGAAGTGGGGCTTGGCTTTGCCGCGGCGGAAAAGCGGGGGAGCGAAGTCCACGACGAAATCTATTACGACGGCTCTTTCCGCCGCAAGACCAACCGCGCGGGCGGGATCGAGGGGGGGATGTCCAACGGGGAGGAGATCGTCCTCCGCGCCGCGATGAAACCCATCCCCACCCTCATGAAGGGACTGCAAACGGCGGAATATCCCTCGGGCAAGCCTGTCCGTGCCGCCGCGGAGAGGAGCGACGTCTGCGCGATCGCGGCGTGCGAAGAGGTGCTTGAGAGCGCCCTTGCCTACGAACTTGCCGCCGTCGTCACGGAACGGCTCGGCGGGGATACGGCGGCGGAGCTGAAGGCCCGCTACGGGGCGCTCGCATGAAGACCGTCCGCATCAAGGGGAGAGACGGGCGGACCTCCGTCGTCGTCTGCCGCAAACATGCCCTCCGCGACGGGCTTTCCGCGGAGGACCTCAAGGAGCGGGGCGCCCTCCTCTTCACCGATACCAACGTCCTCGCCCTCTACGGGAGGAAGATAGCGCGGTATCTCCCCGGGATCCCCGTCCATGCGATGCCCGCGGGGGAGGCAAACAAGAACGAAGAGACCCTCTTCTCCCTTCTCGGAAGGATGGCGGCGGCGGGGTTGAAGCGCAACTCCGCTCTCGTCGTCCTCGGCGGCGGCGTCCCGGGGGACGTCGGCGGGCTTGCGGCGAGCCGCTCTATGCGGGGGATCGACTGCATCCAGATCCCCACCACCCTCCTTGCACAGGTAGACAGTTCCGTGGGGGGCAAGACGGCGATCGACTTCTGCGGCGTGAAGAACCTCGTCGGCACCTTCCGCCAACCCGCGCGCGTCTTCGCCGACCCCGCCTTTTTCGCCACCCTCCCTCCCCGCGAACTGCGCTGCGGGCTGGGGGAGATCGTAAAACATGCCGCCCTCGCGGGGGAGCTTTTCGACCTTCTCGAGGGACAGGAGGACCTCTTCGATCTCTCCTTCCTCTCGCGCATTGTTCCCGAAAATATCGCCTTCAAAGCGGGGATCGTGCGGCGGGACCCCGAGGAAAAGGGGCTGCGGCGGTGCCTCAATTTGGGGCATACGACGGCGCATGCCTATGAACTTGCGGACGGCAAGCTCTCCCACGGGGAGTATGTCCTCATCGGCATCCTCCTCGAGGCGGAGATTGCCCGCACGCGGACGGAGTGCGACGGGGAGTACCTCACCCGTCTCCAAGCCCTTGCGAAGAGGGCGCTCGGCGGAATGCCCGCCCTCCCCGGGGAGGAAGCGGCGCGCGCCGCCCTTCTCGATAAGAAAAACAGAAAAGCGGAGGAGGTCGTCCTCGCCGTGCCCGTAGCAAAGGGGAGGTATGGGATTCTCGCCCTTCCCTTCGGGGAATACGTTGCGGCGCTCGGGGAGGCGCGTAAAAAATTATGCTGAAACTCGCTGTTATAGGAAAGGATGTGCATGAGAGCGAAAGTCCCCGCATCCACGCCTTTCTCTTCCGTGCCTTCGGGAAGAAGGGGAGTTACGAGGCGGTCTCCGTCCCCCCCGAAGAGTTCTCCGCCCGTGCGGAGAGGCTCTTTGCGGAGTACGACGGGTTCAACGTCACCATTCCCTACAAGGGGCGGATCATTCCCTATCTTGCAAAACTCAAGGGGGATGCGCGCGCGTTCGGCGCCGTGAACACCGTTGTCTCCTCCGCGAGGGAGGGGTACAATACCGACGGGCTTGGCTTCCTTCTCATGCTCCAAAACGCGGAGATCGACGTGAAGGGGCGGGACGTTCTCGTCCTCGGCGCGGGCGGCGCGGGGCGGAGCTGTATCAAAAAACTCACGGAGGCGGGGGCGAACGTCTTCGCCTGCGAGAGGGACGAGGAGAGGCTCTTCGGGGTGTACGGCGAGTTCGGCGGGTTCACCCCTTGCCGCGAAGTCGAGCTGAGGCACTACGATCTTCTCGTCAACTGCACGGGCATCGGCATGCACGACACGGTGGGGAAGACCCCCGTCCTCACGTTCGGAAACGGGAAGACGGAACCCGTCGGGGTTCAGCTTCTCTCGCTTTGCGATGCGGCGGCGGACCTTATCTATGTGCCCGCCGAGTCGGAGCTGCTGCGCGTCGCCCGCACCCTCAACAAGAAGACGGTGAACGGCGCCGCCATGCTCTTCTATCAGGCGTATTACGCCTCATGTATCTTTACGGATCGCACCCCGGACGCCGCCGAAGCGCGGGCGCTCTATCGGGGATATACGGAGGAAAACCAATGAAACTACTCATTCTGAACGGGGTCAATCTCAACCTCACGGGCAAGCGCGAGAAGGGGGTGTACGGCGAGGAATCCCTCGAGAGCATCAACCGCGAACTTGAAGAATATGCCCGAAAAAGGGGACATGGGGTCGACTTTTTCCAGAGCAACGTCGAAGGAGAGCTGTGTACCCGCATACAGGAAGCGGAGGGGAAGTACGATGGGATCGTCCTCAACGCGGGGGCGTATACCCACTATTCGGTAGCCTTGCGCGATGCGATCGCGGCTGTCTCCGTTCCCGTCGTCGAGGTCCACATGTCCAACGTGCATGCGCGGGAGGAGTTCCGCCGCAACTCGGTGCTTACCCCCGTCTGCCGCGGCGAGATCCTCGGCTTCGGCAAAAAGAGCTATATTCTCGCCATGGAGAGTTTCTTCTTATGAATATCGTACTCTGCGGAATGATGGGGGTCGGCAAGACGAGCGTGGGCATCCGCGTCGCGGAGCTTACGGGCAAGCGCTGGGTCGACACCGATATCATGATCACCGACCGCCACGGGCGCATCTCGGATATCTTCGAGTTTTACGGCGAGGAGCATTTCCGCTCCCTCGAATCGGACATCGTGCGCGAACTTGCGGACAAGGAGGACCTCGTCATTTCGACGGGCGGCGGGCTTGTTCTCAAAAACGAGAACGCCGAACTCCTCAAAAAGAACGGGAAGATCGTCTTCCTGCGCGCAACCTTCGAGACCCTTTTGAAGAGGGTGCGCGCCGATGAGACGAGGCCTCTTCTGAAGGACACGGGCAAGACGGCGGAGCGGCTCGGGGAGCTGCTCGCGGCGCGCACGCCCGTCTACGAACAGGTCGCGGACTTCCTCGTCGATACGGACGGAAAATCCATCGAGGAGGTCGCGCGGGAGGTCGCCGCTCTCGCGGGAAAGGCATGAAGCGGGCGGTTGTTACGGGAGGAACGCGGGGGATAGGGCTTGCCGTCTGCCGCCTCCTCGCAAAAAAGGGGTACCTCGTCACCGCCCTCTATTCCTCCGATGAGGAGGCCGCGGTGCAAGCGAGAGCCGCCCTCCCCGAGGTCGCCTTCGTAAGGGCGGACGTGGGGGACGAGGAGGCGCTCGGAAAGGTCTTTGCGGAGATCCCCCGCCTCGACGTCCTCGTCAACAACGCGGGCGTCGCCCTCTATAAACAGGTACAGGATACGGCCGCCGCCGAGTGGGAGAGGGTGATGCGGATCAACGCGGAGGGGACCTTCCTCTGCTGCCGCCTCGCCGCAAAGAGGATGCTCTCCTTCGGGGGGTCGATCGTCAACATTGCCTCCGTGTGGGGGGAGAGGGGCGGGAGCTGCGAGAGCGCCTACTCCGCATCCAAGGGGGCGGTGATCGCCTTCACCAAGGCGCTCGCCAAGGAACTTGCCCCCGCCGTCCGCGTGAACTGCGTCTCCCCGGGCGCCATCGATACCGCCATGTGCGCCCATTTTTCCGCGGAGGAGAGGAGAGCGATCGAAGAGGGGATCCCTCTCGGGCGGCTCGGGACCCCCGAAGAAGTGGCCTCAGCCGTCCTCTTCCTCGCCGAACACCCCTATATCACGGGGGAAGTCCTCTCGGTGGGCGGCGGCATGTCTCTCTGAAAAAAAGCGGTTTTTTCCGCTATTTGGAAAAAATTTCTCCGAAAAAGAGGAGTTTTTTTCTTTTCCGACGAAATAAAGAGCGATGAAAGAAAAAATCTATCAACGAGAAGAAAGAGAACTTTCCCCCTACGCGAAGAGATCTGCGGACACCGCGGGAAGACTTCGTCCCGAAACCCCCTGCCCCATGCGCACCGAATTCCAGCGGGACAGGGACCGCATCATCTATTCCAAGGCATTCCTGCGCCTCAAGAACAAGACGCAGGTGTTTTTCGCGCCCGACGGCGACCACTACATGTCCCGTCTCACGCACACTCTCGACGTTGCGCAGATCGCCCGCTCCCTTGCCCGCTGCCTCGCCCTCAACGAGGACCTCGCGGAGGCGATAGCCTTGGGGCACGATCTCGGGCACACCCCCTTCGGGCACATCGGGGAACGGGTGCTTGCGGCGCTGAATCCCGCGGGTTTCCGCCACAATGAGCAGTCCCTTCGCGTGGTGGACAAGCTCGAAAAGGACGGGATGGGTCTCAATCTCACCTATGAGGTGCGGAGCGGGATCCTCAACCACACCCCCGCGGGGAAGCCCGAGACGCTCGAGGCGGAAGTGGTGCGGTATGCCGACCTCATCGCCTATATCAACCATGACATAGAGGACGCCATCCGTGCGGGGTTCCTCACGGCGGAGCGCCTCCCGAAGGACGCCGTCGCCCTCTTCGGGTCGCACACCTCGGCGCGGATCAACACCGCCATCCTTGATATCTACCGCGAGTCTTACGGCAAGCCCTACGTGCGCATGTCCGAAAAGATGGGGAAGGCGCTCGACGAACTCCGCTCCTTCATGTTCGAAAACGTGTATGAACGGGCGAACAAGCTCATACAGGAGAGCGCCGAGCGGATGCTCCGTTCCCTCTATACCTATTTTACGGAGCGCCCCGCGGAACTTCCCGACCGCTACCGCGAGACGGCGGAGACGGACGTGCCGCGGGCGGTGTGCGACTATCTCTCCTCCATGACGGACAGGTACGCCATCGGCGTCTTCAAGCAGCTGTTCGTGCCGCGGGAGGGGGCGATATGAGGAATGGGGACTTCACCGATTTCCTCCGCGAACTCAAAGAGAAGAACGATATCACGGAGGTCATCGGCTCCTACATAAAGCTCGAGCGGCGGGGGTACCAATATTGGGCGTGCTGTCCCTTCCACCATGAGAAGACGCCCTCCTTCGCCGTGAACGCCGCGGAGAGATACTACCACTGTTTCGGGTGCGGCGCCTCGGGGGACGTCATCACGTTCGTCAAGAATTACGAGAACTGCGACTTCATGCAGGCGGTGCATATCCTCGCCGACCGCGTGAAGATGGAGGTGCCCGCCTTCGACGACCGTTCGGCGGAAGAGGCGGCGGAGAAGAAAAAAAAGAGGGACAGGCTTCACGCCCTCATGAAGGACGCCGCCCGTTTCTACCTCAACAACCTCTATTCTGGCCGTGCGGACGAGTATCTCTCCTACCTCGAAAAGAGGAAGATCTCCACCTCCACCGCAAAGAAGTTCGGGCTGGGCGCCTCCCTCGATTTTCAGTCCCTCCCGTCCCACCTCCTTGCGCAGGGATACACCCGCGAGGAGTGCGTGGAGAGCGGCGCGTGCGGCAGAACGGAGGAGGGCAGGATCTTCGATTCCCTCGGCGGGCGGCTCATCTTCCCCGTCATCAACCAGTTCGACGACGTGATCGCCTTCGGCGGCAGGGTGATGAAGCCCACCGACCATGCGAAGTATAAAAACACCCGCGAGACGGAGATTTTCAACAAGAGCAGAAACCTCTACAATATCAACCTCCTCAAAAAGGAGAAGAGAGCGGGGGGACTTCCCTATATCGTGATGCTCGAGGGGTATTTCGACGTCGTCTCCCTCTATCAGGCGGGATTCAGGAACGTCGTCGCGAGCATGGGGACCTCCCTCACCAAGGAGCAGGTACGCCTCTGCAAACGGTATGCGGACACCGTCCTTATCAGCTACGACGGCGACGCGGCGGGGCAGTCGGCGAACCTCCGCGGGCTCAAACTCCTCGAGGACGAGGGGGTGAAGATCCGCGTCGTGCCCCTCCCCGACGGGCTGGACCCCGACGACGTCATCACCAAGCAGGGGACGGATGCCTACCGCGACTGCCTCGGCAGGGCGATGCCCCTCATCGATTACCGTCTCCTTTCGGCGCGGCGGAGGTTCGACCTTACCCGCTCGGAGGAGAAGAGGGAGTTCGTCAAAGAGGCGCTCGCCGTCGTGCGGGAGGCGGAGAGCGAGACGGAGAAAGAGGAGCTTTTGAAAAGGATCGCGGCGGAGGCGGATATCTCCTATTCCGCCCTCGAGAGCGATCTCGACCGCGTCCCCCTAAGGAAGGACCCCGAGAAAACGGAACCCCCGAAGAGGGAGACGGAGCGGGACAGGGAGCGGCTCGCGATGCGCTTCGTCCTCGCCGCCTGCCTCTTCTCCAAGCCCTACACCCTCGGCTACGACCTCTGCGGGGAGGACTTCCCCGACCCCGTTCTCCGCACCATTGCGGACTATATCACCGCGGCGCGGAAGGAGGGGAAGGTGCGCCCGAGCGGCATCTTCGACCTCGTGGACGACGGCGAAAAGGAGCTTTCGGAAGTTCTCAACCTCGACTCGGGGGACACCCTCGAGGGGGAGGGCGCCGAGCGGTATTTCCGCGACTGCACCGGACTTCTCGAAAGAAGGCGCATTTCCGCCCTCTATGCGGCGGTACAGGAAAAACTTGCGGGGGAGGTTACCCCCGAAGAGAGGCGGGAGCTTCTCGCGCAACTGTCGGAGTATTCTAAAAAATTGAAAAAAGTCCGAAACGGAGGAAAAATATGACCATCAATGATCAACAGCTTGCCGAACTCATCGCGACGATGGCGCAGGATTACAAGATGAAGGGGAGCATCTCCACCAATGCACTGTGCGACGCGCTCGAAAAATACGAGCTTACCCCGCCGCAGATGGAGGAGATCTACAAGGAGCTTCCCGCCCGCGGGATCGTCATCTTCGATGAGGACGAGAGGGACAAGGAACTCTTCGAACAGGCGCTTTCGGATATCGGGCTGGACGACCCCGTAAAAATGTATCTGAAGGATATCGGGCGGGTGCCCCTCCTTTCGAGCGACGAGGAGATCGAACTCGCCCGCCTCATGCAGGAGGGGGACGAGAGCGCGAAGAAGCGTCTCTCCGAGGCGAATTTGAGGCTCGTCGTCTCCATAGCCAAGCGGTATGTGGGCAGGGGGATGCTCTTTTTGGACCTCATCCAAGAGGGCAACCTCGGGCTTATGAAGGCGGTGGAGAAGTTCGATTACCAGAAGGGGTTCAAATTTTCGACCTATGCGACGTGGTGGATCAGGCAATCGATCACCCGTGCCATTGCAGACCAGGCGCGCACCATCCGCATTCCCGTCCACATGGTGGAGACCATCAACAAGCTCACCCGCGTCTCCCGCGAACTCATGCAGCGGAACGGAAGAGAGCCTTCCCCCGAGGAGATCGCGGAGGAGATGGGGGTGGACGTCGTGCGGGTGCGGGAGATCCAGAAGATCGCGCAGGACCCCGTCTCCTTGGAGACGCCCATCGGCGAGGAGGAGGATTCCCATCTCGGCGACTTCATCGAGGACGACAAGACGCAGACCCCGGGGGATTCCGTCGCCTTCATCATGCTGAAGGAAAAACTGCTGAACGTCCTCGACACTCTCACCCCCCGCGAGGAGAAGGTGCTGCGCCTCCGCTACGGCATCGACGACGGCAAGCCCCGCACCCTCGAGGAGGTGGGCAGGGAGTTCAACGTCACGAGGGAGCGCATCCGCCAGATCGAGGCAAAGGCGCTCCGCAAGCTCCGCCATCCCTCCCGCTCCAAACAGCTTCGGGATTTCCTCGAATGATGAAAGAGCGCGTCGCGCACATCTGTTCCCTCCTTCCGCCCTGCCGCGTCTTCGCGGACATCGGCTGCGACCACGGCTACATGACGGAGTACATGCTGAAAAGGGGGCTGTGCGAGAGGGCGTATATCTCGGATATCAGCGCAAAGAGCCTTGCAAAGGCGGAGCGGCTTCTCGCCCCCTACCTCAAGGAGGGGAAGTGCATCCCCGTCGTTGCGGACGGGCTCGACGGTTTGCCCGAGCCGTGCGACTTCGTCCTCATTGCGGGGCTTGGCGGGGAGGAGACCGTGAAGATGCTCTCGCGGGCCTATCTCCCGCCCCGCTTCCTCCTCCAACCCATGAAAAACACCGAAAAACTCCGCCGCTTCCTCGTGGAGCGGGGGGCGAGACTCAAGCGGGACTACACCTTTTCGGAGGGGAAAGAGAGGCGTAAATATTACGATCTCATCCTCGGGGAAGGTTCGGGCGGGGATAGCTATTCGGAGAAGGAGTTCCGCTTCGGGCGGGACAATCTGAACGGCAATTCGCCCTATCCCTTCCTCTTTGAGATGAAGGAGGAGCTTGCAAAGACGAGGGAGCGGCTGAAAGGGGATCTCGGCGCGGCGAGCCGTGCGAAACTTTCCGCCCTCGAAAAAGACTTGGAGGATATCATCCGTGAAACTCAAAGAAGTGTATGACGCGGTGGACGCGCTCGCCCCCTTCTCCCTCTCGAAGGAGTGGTGCGAACGGTACCGCGGTTACGATAACAGCGGCGTCATGCTCGACTGCGGAGGGGAGACAGAGCGGGTACTCTGCTCCCTCGATCTCTCGGATGCCGCGGTGGAGGAGGCAAAGAGGGAGGGGGCGAAGTGCATCGTCACCCACCATCCCGCCATTTGGGAGGGGCTGAAAACGCTTGCGCCCTCCCCCCTCCTCTCCTGCGCACAGGCGGGGATCTCCGTCATCTCCGCGCACCTGAACCTCGATTGCGCGGAGGGGGGGATCGACGAATGCCTCATGGCGGCGCTCGGGGGCAGGGAGGCGGAGGCTGTAATGGAGCCTCTCTCCCGCGGCGGCTACGGCAGGGTGTACGGAGTGCCCAC
>CANRFW010000052.1 GCA_947630035.1 uncultured Clostridia bacterium
GAGGAGGAAATTGAGAAGCCCCACGGCAAGCCCGAATTCGCGGGTGACGTTCATGGTGCCGGGGTTGCCGCTCCCCATCTTTTTGATGTCTTTATGGCGGAACTTGCCGATGAGGACGGCGAAGTTGAAACAGCCGATAAAATAGCAGACGACCGCCATCGGCAGAAGCCACCAAAGTTGCACGGGGGGGAGTTCTCTCATGCGTCCTCCTTCCTGTTCCGCACGACGATCTTTATGGGCGTGCCCGAAAAATCGTAGGCGGCGCGGATGGTATTTTCAAGATATCTCTCGTAGGAAAAGTGGGTGAGGGTCTCGTCGTTGACCATGAGGACAAAGGTGGGCGGGCAGACGGAGACCTGTGAGGAAAAGTACATTCTGAGTCTTCTCCCCTGATAGGAGGGGGGTTCGGAGATGCGCATCGCATCCGAGAGAAGCTCGTTGAGGGCGCTCGTCGGCACGCGGAAATTGGCGTGGGCATACACCTCCGAAGCGAGGGCAAGCACCTTTTCGGCGCGCTGTCCCGTCTTGGCGGAGATATAGACGGAGCGGTAATAGTCCATGAATTTGAGGTCTTCCTTGAGTTTTTCCTCGAATTTTTCGACGGTATGGGTATCCTTTTCGATGAGGTCCCACTTGTTCATGACGATGACGGAGGGCTTGCCCGCCTCGTGGACCTGCCCGATGATGCGGACGTCCTGCTCGGTAAGCCCCTCTGTCGCGTCCACGACGAGGAGGACGACGTCGGCACGGCGGATCGCATCGAAGGCGCGGAGGACGGAGTAGTACTCCACGTCGTCGTTGACCGATCTCTTCCTGCGGATGCCCGCCGTATCGATGACGGTATACGCCTTGCCGTCCCGCTCGAAGCGGGTATCGATCGCATCCCGCGTGGTGCCCGCGATGGGGGTGACGATGGAGCGCTCGCTGCCGAGGATCTTGTTGACGAGGGAACTCTTCCCCGCATTGGGCTTGCCGACGACGGCGATTTTGAGGGACCCGTCTTCCCCGCTCTCCCCCGCCTCGAATCCCTCCACGGCGCGGTCGAGAGCGTCCCCTATCCCCCGCGAATGTTCGGCGGAGACGGCGACGGGGTCCCCCAGCCCCAGAGAGTAAAACTCAAAGAGCTTGTCCGCGGAGTACTCGTCCACCTTGTTGACGATGAGGACGACGGGCTTGCGGGAGCGGCGGAGAAGTTCCGCCACGTCGTAATCGGAGGAGGTAAGCCCCTCCTTCCCGTCCGTGAAGAACAGGATGACGTCGGCAGTCTCGATGGCGAGGTTGGCCTGCAGGGCGATCTGCTTCCACATGGTGTCCTCGCTGCGCAACTCGATGCCCCCCGTATCGACGAGGGTAAAAGGCTTGCCGCGCCACTCGGCGTCCGCATAGATCCTGTCCCGCGTGACGCCCGGGCGGTTCTCCGTAATGGAAATTTTCCGCCCGACGACTTTATTGAAGAAGGTACTCTTCCCCACATTGGGGCGCCCGACGATGGCGATCAACGGTTTCATACAAAGTATTATACGGATTTTTCTTCCCTTTGTAAAGAAAAAAGGCTCCGCAAAGAGCCGTTTTCTCAAATTTTCAGAACCCCAAAGCGCCGAACGTAACGCCGAGGACGGGGCCTAAAATGTAGAGGGCGAGGAAGATAAAGTAGACAACCTTCCACCCCTTCCCCTTGTTGCGCACGAACATCCATGCGGGGATGGCGAGGACGGCGAGGAGAGAGTATTGCACGATCATGCTGAGGACCTGATAGGTGACGTCTCCCCCCATCTCGCCCGGGAGAATGCGGAGGATGGGACCTACGAGGAGCAAAATGCCCGAGGCGACGAGTGCGATAAAGGCGATGGGGTCGGTGGCCCGCATGCGGGATTTCTTCTCGCTCTTCTCGCTCTTTTCGGGCTCTTCCGTCTTCTTTTCCTTCTTCATTTTGCCTGCTCCTTTGAGAACGTCTCGCCTTTTTTGAGGAGGTACACCCCCTCGTCGCCGTCCGTCTCCTCGAGGTGAACGACGATCTGCTCCTCGCGGGAGGTGGGAACGCTCTTGCCCACCCCCTCCGCACGGAAGGGAAGTTCGCGGTGGCCCCTATCGACAAGGCAGTAGAGGCGGACGGACTTGGGGCGCCCGAGGGAGGAGATGGCGGAGAGGGCGGCGCGGACCGTTCTCCCCGTGTACATGACGTCGTCGCAGAGGACGACGTTCTTCCCGTCGAGGTCGAAATCGATCTCGCTCCCCTTGAAGACGGCGTCGCAAGTGCCCGAGAGGAGATCGTCGCGGTAGAGGGCGATATCGAGTACGCCGCAAGGGACCTCGGCGCCCTCGATCTTGCGGATGGCCTCCTGCATTCTCTGCGCGAGGATGACCCCCCGCGTGCGGATGCCGATGAGGACGAGGTCCTCCAATCCCTCGTTCTTTTCCACCGCCTGCATGGCGAGGCGGGGAACGGTGCGGCGGACCTGCTCTTTGTCGAGTATGGTGATCATGATTCCCTCCTTAAAATGGCGAGGATTTTTTCGAAATATGGGGGAGGGGGTGAGAAAAACCGCATTCTCTCCCCCGTGCGGGGGTGAGTGAGTTCCAGCTCGCAGGCGTGGAGAAGCTGCCCGCTTAAATCGAACCGCTGCTTCTTGTAGCCGTACGTTTTATCCCCGACGACGGGGTGCCCCATGTACTTTGCGTGGACGCGGATCTGGTGGGTGCGCCCCGTTTGGAGGCGGAAGCGGACGAGGGTATTCGCGCGGAATCTCTCCTCCACGGCAAACTCCGTAACGGCCGCCTTCCCCGTTCCCGCGGGGAGGACCGCCATGCGGAGCCTGTCCTTCGGGTCTCTGCCGAAATCGGTCGCGATGCGCCCGCCGTCCTCCTTCACCACCCCCTCGAGGAGGGCGAGGTACTCCCTGCGGCAGGTCTTCTCCGCAATCTGTGCGGAGAGGGCGAGGTGGGCAAAATCGTTCTTGGCGACGACGAGAAGCCCCGAGGTATCTTTATCGATGCGGTGGACGATGCCCGGCCGTACCGCACCCCCCACCCCGCTTAAATTCCCGAGGCGGAATAGAAGGGCGTTGACGAGAGTGCCGCTGCCGTTCCCCGCCCCCGCGTGGACGACCATCCCCTGCGGCTTCTCGACGACGGCGAAGTCCCCGTCTTCATAGACGATCAGCACGCGGATGACCTCGGGCTGTGCCTCGATGGGAACGGGGTCGGGGATCTCGAGTTCCACCCTCTCCCCCTCCTTTAAGGGACGGCTCGCCTTGATGGGAACGCCGTCCGCAAAGAGGCGCCCCTCCTCCGCAAGCCGCTTCACCTGCGAGCGGGTAAGCCCCGTCTTTTCGCTGACGAAGAGATCGGCGCGGGGGGAATTTTCGGCGGGGAAACTTTTACGTTCCATGGTCCTCGCGGCCGTCGTCCTGCCCGTCGCGGCGGAAGACGACCTCCTCCTCGACTTCGACGGAGGCATCCTTGGCGGAGGGCGCCTCGTCCTCCGCGACCTTGTCGAGCCCCGCCTTCTTCGCCTCCTTCTCCGCTTCGAGCCGCTTCCCCTCCTCCCGCCACTTTTTGGTGAGGGGGAAGACGGC
Source organism: uncultured Clostridia bacterium (assembly GCA_947630035.1). Lineage (GTDB taxonomy): Bacteria > Bacillota > Clostridia > Christensenellales > Borkfalkiaceae > Gallimonas. The sequence continues at coordinate 3,576 of CANRFW010000052.1, forward strand.
GCGCGGGCCGATGAAGAAGATGATGATGAGGAGGGCGACCGCCCCGAAGGTAATGTAGAAATCGGCGAGATTGCAGACGCCGAACCCGAGGGGGGAGACATCGATGAAGTCCCGCACATACCCCAAACAGATGCGGTCGATAAAGTTCCCGAGGGCGCCCGCCACGATGACGGCGAGCGTCATGCGGACGGGGGTATTTTTGCGGAATACGGTGAACGCCACCGCCGCGATCCCCACGATGAGGAGGGCGGTGAGGACGGTGATGACGATCATGGCGGGACGGTTGTCCGCCGCAATGCCGAAAGCGATCCCGTAGTTCTGCGTATTGTTGATGCGGACGATCTTCAGAAAGTAGCTCCCGTTGGGGACGCGGAGATCGAAGGCGTCCACGAGCGCCTTGGAGACGAGATCTATAACGGTGAGGACGGCGCCGATGAAGATGGAGAGAACGACCTTTACCCTGTTGCTCATTCGTCCCCCTCCATAAGCCCGAGGTCTTTGCACAGCTTTCCGAGGTCGAGGGGCTGTTTGGGGGAGAGGACCTCCTCCATGTCGAACCCGCTCTCCTCCGCCTGCTGCTCCTCTCGGGGAGAGACCGTTTCGCCGAGCGCCTCCGTGAAGGCGCGGAAATCGCGGACGTCCTCCTCCTCGGGGTATTTTTTATCGAGACGGTTCAGGAGGATCCTGCACTTATCGGCGAGGAGACGAAGCTCCCTCTTCTCGTTTTCGAGGGTGTGGGCGCTCTCCTCGCGGATGCGCTCCCCCTCCTTTACGGCGCGGACGAGCGCTTCGGAGACCTCCCCTCTCTCCCCCTCGAGGAGGGAGAGCCTGCCGCGGAGGGCGGCGTTCTCCCGCTTGAGGGCGGCGCTCATCTCCCGTGCGCGGCGGAGAGCCTCTTCGTACTCCTCCTTCAGCCGCTGCACGAGTTCCCGCACGCTCTTTTCCGAATAGAGCTTAACCACGCGCACCTCCCTTCCCGTGGCTCTCCACAAGCTCCCGCTTCAGGCGGTAGAGACGCTCGGACAGGTCCACTTTATAGATATGCGGCATATCCTGCCTCGTGTACTCCTCCCAGAAACGGGCGTACTCCGCCTTGCGGTAGGCCGCGATCTCGGGGATGGGATAGCGGGGCATTGCCCGCTTTCCGCCGAGAACGAGCGGTTCGCGCAGTTTGCGCGCCGTAAAGTCGGTGAGGCGCATCCGCTTCCACGTCTCCACGGGGTGGAAAATTTCGAGGGGAGAAGTCTCGTCGATCTTCTCGTCCGCAAGGGTGATATAGTCGGCGATCGCCTTGCCCGATTTCTTGTCGTACAGGCGGTACATTTCCTTCAGCCCCGGGTTGGTGATCTTCTCCGTCGTATCCGAGAGCTTGATCTTGGGGATCTCCTTTCCGTCTTCATAGACGGCGGCGAGCTTGTAGACACCGCCGAGGGCGGGAAGGTCGGCGCTCGTGATGAGTTTGGTGCCCACCCCCCAGCTGTCGATCTTCGCCCCCTGCTCTTTGAGGGAGCGGATGGAGTATTCATCGAGGTCCCCCGAGGCGCACACGATCGCATTCGGGAAGCCCGCTTCGTCGAGCATCCTCCTCGCCTCTTTGGAAAGATAGGCAAGGTCCCCCGAGTCGAGGCGGATCCCCTTGGGTTCGTGCCCCGCGGCGCGGAGTTCCTTGAAGACTTCGATCGCATGGGGAAGTCCGCTGCGGAGGGAATCGTAGGTATCGACGAGGAGCAGGCAGGCATCGGGGAAACTCCGTGCATAGGCGCGGAACGCCTCCGTCTCGGAGGGGAAATTCATCACCCAGCTGTGCGCCATCGTCCCCGAAACGGGGATATCGAAGAGCTTGCCCGCGTATACGTTGGAGGTGGAGACGCACCCGCCGATCATCGCGGCACGGGCCCCGTATACCCCCGCATCCGCCCCCTGTGCGCGGCGGAGACCGAATTCCATCACGCCGCCGCCCGCCTCCGCGCAGATTTTAGACGCCTTGGACGCGATCAGCGTTTGATGGTTGATGATGGTGAGAAGGGCCGTCTCGACGAGCTGCGCCTGTACCATGGGCGCCTTGACCGAGAGGATGGGCTCGTACGGGAAGACGATCTCCCCCTCCCGCACGGCGTAGACGTCCCCCGTGAATTTCAGCTCTTTGAGATAGGCGAGGAAGTCCTCCGAGAAAAGCCCCAAGGAGCGGAGATAGGCGAGGTCTTCCTCCGAAAAATGCAGGGCTTCGAGGTAGTCCGCCGCCTGCTCCATGCCCGCGGCGACGGAGTAGGTGATGAGTTTGTTGGGACGGAAGAAGAGATCGAAGACGGCAAGTTCCTCGTGCCGCTTTTCGTTGAAGTACCCCTGCCCCATCGTGAGTTGGTAGAGGTCGGTGAGAAGGGTGAGATTTCTCATTTCTTGTTCTCCTTTTCCCCTTTCTTTTGTTTGGGAGGTTTGGGCGGATAGTTCGCCCCCATCATGTTGATCTTGGAATAGTAGGGCGGATCGTCTTTATACGGGGTGAGATACTCCGTGATGCCGCAGGGATCGCCGTATCTGCTCCCGATGAACGCCCCCTCTTTCTTGTGGTTGAAGATGAGAAGGAGGAGAATGCCGCACACGCCGAAGCCCACCATGAGGATGGCGAAGAGTTCGCTCCACATGATCCCGCCGCCGTTCAAAATGAACTCGGGATCGCGCAGAGGCTCCATGCAGGCGCGCACCGTGCCGTACCACACGAAATAGAGAAGGGTGGAGACGCCGTTCGGCTTCTTCTTGCGGAACCATGTGAAGGTGAAGAGGAGCGCCCAGCCGACGAGGTTGATCGCCATCTCATAGAAGAAGAACGCATAGTGCCAGTGCCCGTCGCTCTCGATGAACACCGAGAAGGGGAACCACTGCAGCGCCTCGTTTGCGACGACCCCGCCGTAAACTTCCTGATTGAAGAAGTTCCCCCACCGCCCGATCGCCTGTGCGAAGAGGATATTGATGACGACGCAGTCCGCCGCCCTGAAAAAGTTCACTTTCTTTACGAGACAGACGACAAGCCCCGCCGTGACGCCGCCGATGACGCCGCCCGTGATGGACAGCCCCGCCCACGGGAATTTGAAGAAGGACTTGATGCCGAGCGCGGGATCGGTGAGGCAGGAGAAGAGCCGCGCGCCGACGATCGCCGTCGGGATGCAAAAGACGAAGAGGGTGAAGATGAAGTCGGGCGACATGTTCCGCCTCTTCATGAGGAGGGCGGAGAGGCACGCCGCGAGGATCATTCCGCAGACGATGACGATCGCGTAGTAGTGGATATCGAGGGTGAAAATGTAGATCCCCGTATCGTGGGTGCCGAACATGGGGTTGCCGTTTGCAAGCAGGAGCGGTGTCATAAGACCTCCCGTAAAACGTTATCTGTTTTCATTATAAACCCGCAGAAAGCAAAAGTCAACCGCAAGCGGTTGACAGAGTGAAAAAATTTCGGACGGCTTGAACCCTCTATTGAACTACCTTTGCGGCCTTGAGGGCGGGGGTCACCGCAAAGAGCAGGGCGAAGTTCACGAGACTCACCCAGATCTGCCCCAAGAGAAAGTAGCGGATGAGAAGATAGATGCCGAACGTGAGTTCCCCGCCGAACCGCACGGAGACCGCCTCCTGCACGTCGGAGGGCATATAGAGCTTTAAGCCGATGAAATACATGCCCGTCGAGTTGATCCCCACCGAACAGACGAAGAGGGCGGCAAGACAGATGAGGACAAGTTTTACATACAGGGCGCCGCGGAAGCGGAAGGGAAGGCGCATGAAAAGTCCCGCAAGGGCCGCCGCCGCGGCGACGGAGAGGGCGACCCACCAATAGTAAGGATAGCCCATCGAATTGACGAGATATCCCACCCCATCCCCCAAAAATACGGCGGCAAAGCCGAGGACGGGGCCGAGGACCATGCCCGCAAGAACGGCGACGGCCGTCGTAACGGAATACTGCGTCGTCGCGAATTTGAGTTCGAGCATGTTGGAGACGATGCACAGTGCCGCGACGACCCCCGCATAGGCGACGGCGTGGGCACGGCTCTTCCCGAGGAGGAGATCGGAAAAGAGAAGTTTCTTCCAAAGAGGGGCCTCCCCCGCTCTTCCCCCGCTCACTCCGAGGAGGAGAAGGAGCAAAAAGAGGGCGAGCGCGGCTCCCCCGAAGAGGAGGGCGGAGACCCATGCGGGCTGTTTGGAGAGGAGAAACCCGCTGCTCATGCAGATGCCCAGCCCGAGGAGGACGAGGCACACGATCCCGAGAAGGGGAAGGACGAATAAGGGAAAACGCCTTGTTTTTTGCATAAAAAATAACCTCCTTTTGAGGAGGTCCGTATTTGCCGCCGCATGAAACTGGGAGCATAGCCCCACCTCAGCCCTCGCAAAAAAGATTTCTTCGGAAAGATTTTTTGCGAAGAGGAGGAGCTGCCTCCAAACAGAGCTTTTCGCAAGAAAAGCGTAAAAAGGAGGCGAGCGACGACGAGCGGACGCGCCGCGGCACCGCAGGGTCTCCCCTTTCGTTTGCGAACAACGTCCCGTTTCGCAACACTTAACGCGCCTTGGCTACTCTTCGGAGGGTATTATACCGCACTCCGCGCCGAAAGGCAAGCTCTTTTTACATACTTTTCCGCGCTTTCACTATACTTTACGGTATGGTACTCGTCACCATCCGTACGGCCATCATTTTCGCCGTGCTACTCGTCATCATGCGGCTCATGGGGAAGCGGCAGATCGGGGAGATGCAGCCCTTCGAACTTGTCATCACCCTCCTCATCGCCGAGCTTGCCTGTATCCCCATGGCGGACGCCTCCGTCCCCCTCCTCTACGGCGTCGTCTCCGTCGTCACGATCTTCGTTCTGCACGAGATCTTTTCCCTCCTCGATCTCAAGGTGAAGCCAATAAAGGCGCTCATCAGCGGCAAGCCCTCCCTCGTCGTCAACAAAAACGGCATCGACGACTATCAGTTAAAGAAGAACAATCTCGACGTCTCCGACCTCATCGAGTCCCTCCGCTCGGCGGGCTACTTCTCCCTCGACGCCGTGGACTACGCCCTCTACGAGGCGAACGGCACCTTCTCCGCCCTCCCCAAAAAAGACTACGAAAACACGCAGACCTCCCTCCCCCTCGTCATCATCGACAACGGCAAATACGACAGGAAAAATCTCGAAATTGCGGGAATGGGGCAGGATTTTTTCGATGACCTCCTCAAAAAGCAGGGGGTGAAAAAGGTGAAGCGGGTGCTTGTCCTCACGGCGGACGGCACGGGAAAACTCTACCTGCAGGAGAAGGGGGAAAAGTTCCGCACCATTCAGGCGGAGTACCCGGGAGGCAAGACATGGTGAAGTCCCTTCTTGCCATCGCCCTCTCCGCCCTGTTGCTCCTCGGGGCGGGACTGTTTGAATGGAGGTTCGTGGACGGGGAGTTCTCCGCATTCGGCGAGGAGGTGCAGGCCCTCTTCGACAAGGCGGAAGACGGCACGGCAAGCACCGAGGACGCCCGCGCCGTGCAGTCCGCGTGGGAGGCGCGCAAGAGCCGCCTGCATGTGTGGATCCCCCACAACGACGTGAACAAGATCGACGACTATATGGCGGAGGCGGTGCGGCTCATCGGGGAGGGGGACTTCGAACTCGCCCTCGCGAAGCTCGAGATCCTCCTCCACCTCTCGGAGTGCATCCCGGGGACCTACCGCCCCAGCCCCGAAAATATTTTCTGACGGTACGGCGTTCGCCCGCCTTTCTTCGCTTCCGCCGCAGCTCTTTTGCACGTCATTCCGAACCGCCTCGACCGCCTTTCTTGCTCCCGCCGCGGCTCTTTTGCACGTCATTCCGAACCGTCTCAAACGCCCGCCCGCAACTGCGGGCGGGCGTTTGAGACGCGTGAGGAAACTCGCCTTTTCGCAATCGGGAGATCCCTCGACACGCCGCGCCGCCCGTTGCTTCGGGCGGCGCGGCGGCTCGGGATGACGCGGTCGGGCGGCGCGGCGGCTCGGGATGACGTGGTCGGATGGCGCGGCGGGGGGGCCGCGTCATGTCTCGACTACGCTCGACATGACGTAGGGAGACGCTCGACATGACGTAGGGAGACGCTCGACATGGCCTATCGGGGCGGGGTGACATGACGTAGGGAGACGCTCAACATAACGTATCGGCGCGGGGCGACATGACGTAATCAAGGGTGGCGGGAGGTAACCGTAATCAAAAATTTCGCTGCGGCGGCATTGACAAACCGCCCTCTGTGCGGGTATAATGGTCTCATGCGGGAACTCGTCTTCCCCGGGGAGACCTATGAAAGGCATCGCAAAACGGAAACGGATCGCAGCCGCCGTTGTGGACGGCGTCCTCCTTCTCGGAGGGCTTGCCGCGGCATTGGCGGTGAGAGCGTCGGGCACGGTGTTCGGCGATTATTACCTCTGGTCCATCGAATTTTTGACCATCGTGGAACTCTGCTTCTTCGGGCTGTTCCTCCTCATCGAGGTCATCTCGGCGTTCATGATCTCCGATTCCACCTACCACACCGTCCTCCTCTCCGTCTCCCTCCTCTGTTTCCACCTCACCAATCCCGACTTCACCGTCTTCCTCTTCGGCCCCGCGGAGAGCGCCGTCTTCCGCGCCGCGGACATTTTGCACTTCCTCTTTTTCGGGCTGTCCGTCCTCTCCCTCTTCCACTTCTGGAACTATACCTATCAAATCGGCTACCCTCCCCGCACGCTGCTCCTCGAGAGCGGGTTCACCGCCGTGTGTCTTGCGGCATACATCGGCCTCTCCTTCGTCGACGCGGAGATCGCCGCCGCCGCGCTCTTCCTTCTCGGGGTCGCCGCCGCCCTCGTCCTCCTCTACCGCCGTTTCCCGTGGGAAAGGGCAAATGCGAATTTTTACGCCACCGAGGCGCTCTTCTACTCCCTCATCGGGTGCGTCCTCATCTGCGGCGTGTGCGACGCTTTGGACTACGTCCCGAGCGGGTTCGTCTCCTTTCAGGAACTGCCCGTCATCATCGTCTTCCTCGCCATCTACTCCGCCTTTGCGATGCGCACCGACCGTGCCGCCCTCAAGGCGAGCGAGTATAAACTGCGCTACGAGCAAGTGAAAGCGAGGGCGCTCAAGGAACAGATAAAGCCGCACTTCGTCTTCAACGTTCTCGCCGCCATCCAATCCCTCTACCGGGTGGACCCCGACGAGGGGGACCGCGCCGTCGCCCTCCTCTCCAAGCATTTGCGCACCAATATCGAGGCGGCGGACACCGACTTCATCCCCTTTGAAAAGGAACTCGACAACGTGCAGGTACTCGTCGAACTCGAGAACATGCGCCTCGAAAAAAAGGTGAATATCCTCTATGACGTCGACTGTACCGACTTCGAGGTCCCCATCCTCTCTTTGCAGCCCTATGTGGAGAACGCCGTCAAGTATTCGCGCGTCAACGAGAAGGAGGACGGCTATATCCGCATCTCCACGCGGAGGACGGAGGAGGGGGTCCTCCTCTCCGTTTCGGACAACGGCGTGGGGTTCGACCCGAACGCCGTCGGCCCCTCCTCGTGCGGGATCCGCAACGCCTCCGAGCGCTTCGCCATGCTGACGGGGGTCTCCCCCTCCATCGAGAGTTCACCGGGGAAGGGGGTGACCGTATCCGTACTCATCCGCAGCCGCACCGCGCCCGAGGGCGGCGAAAAACAAAGGGGGAGGAGGAAGCATGAAAATCATCATCGTTGACGACGAGATGGTCGCCCATCACACTTTTTTGAGTGACGTGATCGGGAAGACGGATGCGGACTACCGTTTCTTTACGGACGACGAGGCGGCGATCGAGGACTATATCCGCAAGAACAAGGTCGCCGCCGCCTTCCTCGACGTAAGCATGCCCGGCATAAACGGCTTCGAACTCGCCGAGCGGCTGATCGCCCTCGATGGGGAGCTGCGCATCGTCTTCGTGACGGGGCTTGCCGTAAGCTACGGCGAACTCCCGCCCGCCGTGCGCGAGAGGACGGTGGGCTTCCTCTACAAGCCCTACGACCCCGACGAACTGCGCAACCTGCTCGCCGTCATCGAAGGGGGTGCGCGCAAGCTGACCGTGCGCATGTTCGGCTCCTTCGAGTGCTTTGCGGGAGGGATGCCCGTCCGCTTTTCCTCCAATAAATCCAAGGAACTCTTCGCCCTCCTCCTCGCCTACAACGGCAACTCCCTCTCCATGGCGGACGCCATCTCCCAGCTCTGGCCCGACCTCGATACCGACAGGAGCAAGAGCCTCTACCGCGACGCCGTGTGGCGGCTCCGCAAGACACTGCAGCAGATCGGGTTCAACTGCGTGGAGTTCCGCCGCGCCTGCCTCTTCCTCGACAGGGAAAATATCGAGTGCGACTATTGGGACTACAAGCGGGGACTGCCCGCCGAATACAAGGGGGAATTCTGCAAATCGTACGATTGGAGCGTGGAATAC
>CANRFW010000053.1 GCA_947630035.1 uncultured Clostridia bacterium
AAAGAAAGTACTAAATCCATCATTTCTTTTTCTGATCTCATTTACATACTCCTCGTTTATTTTTTCTATATTATTATATATACCGTACGCCGAATTCCTTAAATTTATCTATCAATTGTTGCGTTTTTGTATTCGGTAATCTATAATCGCTGATTTGCACTACGATTTTACTGCTTGCAATTAACTGCAAAATATTATCAGCCGGAATAATTGTTCCGTTTGTTGTTAATCTTATCGATTTAATTTTTGGTTGATTGTTTACGTAAGCAATAAGTTCGGTCAGTTGCGGGTGAAGAAATACTTCTCCACCGTGGATTTTAAGGCGATAAAGACAATCAATCTTGGACAACAATACATCCAACCACTCAACCAGAGTTGAGATTTCATAATTTTGTCGGTTATTTAGCACGGGGATTAGATTAGAACAATGCTTACAACGTAGATTGCATTTAGTAGTAATAAACATTTCCAGATAAGGAATTTCAAATTTCTTCAGCACAACCTGTCGGAACCAAATTTGAGAATATAAATGGAACCTTGAAATATTTTTGTTTTCCTTTTGCCAATAGTGCAGACATTCTTTTCGTATATTAAGCTTCATATTTTCCCCCAAAAACACAAAACCTCGACTGCATCCGTCGAGGTTTAACTAGAGTTATATTCGACGATAAAATTACATAATAAGAATTTATTACGTTGACCTATTGATGCATTCCAGCATCTAAAAGTCATTTAGATTCTATCTAATGTAATAATATCACATATGGCTATATTTGTCAAGTTTTGCAATTAAATTTTTTCTATAGTTGTTTTCCGTTCTAAATATTAGCCATAAGAAAACTTAAAACAGTAATTACTTCGAATTTTATCTTTCAAAACACACTTGCAGGTGTTCTCATTGAATTATTATTTGTTTTCATCTATTCCTAACAAAAAACACCATTTGTTTGAAATCTTTGGCAGAGAACTCGCTATTTTTCTTATATTCTTTTTTGTCCCAAGATAAACACCTTACTATGACTAAAAGAAAAATCCCACGGATATTGAACCGAAGGATTTCTCACATCATTTGAAAGCGCAATTCTATAAAATTTTATATTTTTAAAAATCCCTATGGGAACTGCGCTTTACCCGCGCTCTTCCTTTTCCCCGTCTTCCCCTCTCTTTACCCCCTTTTCGACGATCGCGCCGTCCGGGCCGATGACGTGCATCGTAAACTCCCCTTTCTTTTCTTTCTCTTTGATACGCGTTTCGCGGTGGAAGTGCCGCTCGATCCAGCCGAGGATGGCATCCGACTTCTTATAGAGGAGGACGAAGAGCGCCACGATGAGGACGCCGATCACCGCCCACACCGCAAGCCCCCACCCCTTGAAGGGAATGAGGGTGATGGAGTAGCTCGTCGTAAAAATGGCAAGCACGCGGGAGAGAAGGATGACGGCGAGAAAGAGCCATACCGACATGGACGAAAGCCCCGCCACGAAACAGAGGACGTCGTCCGGGAAGACGGGCAAGAGGAACATGGCGGAGAGGAGAAGTTTATCCTTCCCCTTGATCTTTTTGAGCCACTTTTCGAGGGTATCCTTTCCGATGAGCCACGCGACGACGCGGAACCCCGCGTACCGCCCGATGAGAAAGGCGACGAGGGAGCCGAGTACAATGCCGATGAGGCTGAAGATACTCCCCCACAGCGGGCCGAATACGAGGGCGCCCGCGGCGACCGTGACCGTACTCGGAATGGGAAGTATGACCACCTGCAAAAATTGGAGCAGGATAAAGATGAAGACGGCGAGGACGCGGTTTCCCGAACGGTGGAGGAGTTCCTTGATCCCCCCCTCGCTCCGCATGAGTTCATACAGCCCCGTGCGGAGGAGGACGTAAAATCCCACCGCAAAGAACACGCCGACCGCGTATGCCGTGATACAGAAGCGGCTGACCGTATCGCGGTGCAAAAAGAAGCAAACAAGGTCGGTTGCGAGGACGCCCGCGTTCACGATGCTCCCCCCGATGACGGCGGCAAGATACCACCCCCGCGCCCACTTGTGTATGAAAAAACCGAGGGAAAGGCACAGAAACAGCTCGAACAAAAGCGCCGCGGCGATCAGCCCCGTCACATGAAGCACCGCTTTAAGCGGTGCGGCTTCCGTCTTGCTTTTCTTCTTCTCCACGGTTTTATTATATACGCGTTCCTCTTGAATTATAAGTTTTCGTCCCATTTCTCCTCCTCTTTCAGGGCGGCGATGGCGGCACGGGCAAGCTCGTCGCAGCGGTTGTTGAGTTCGTTGTCCGCGTGCCCCTTCACCCAATGAAAGGTGAGGTTATGGGTACGGGAGAGGGCGAGGAGCTTTTTCCACAATTCCTCGTTGAGGACGGGCTTTTTATCCGCCTTCTTCCATCCCCCCTTTTCCCAGCCGTACGCCCAACCGTTCGCAAAGGCATTCACGACGTAGGAGGAATCGCTGTAGACCTCCACGTCGCAGGGATATTTGAGGTGTTCCAGCCCCTCGATGACGGCGGTGAGTTCCATGCGGTTGTTGGTCGTCTCCCTCTCTCCGCCCGAGAGTTCCCTGCGGTGTCCGCCGTACAAAAGAACGGCGCCCCATCCGCCCGCCCCGGGATTGCCCGAGCAGGCGCCGTCCGTATAGAGCGTTACGGTTTTGCGCGTTTCCATGCGATCTCCTTGTTTTGTGCATGCCCGAAAATTTTTCATTTTCGGACGAAAAGTTCTTGACGTATCACGAAAGATAGGCTATAATAATCGTGTTTTAGGGGAGTAGTTCAATGGTAGAGCAACGGTCTCCAAAACCGTCTGTTGCGTGTTCGAGTCGCGTCTCCCCTGCCAAACGGGTAGCTTGCATCTGCGGGCTGCCCGTTTTGTATTCCGACCGTCTTTCCCCTATTGTAGCATATTTTACGAAAAATTCAAGCAAAAGACGGGAAATTTTCGCACGAAAAAAGCCCGCGTTTTGCGGGCCTTCCTTCATACGGCGAGCCACGCCTCTTCGAGCAGCTCGACCGTCTTTTCCACGGTGTATTCTGGGGTGCGCCCCGGGAAGGGCCGCATCTCCATGATGAGCGGCTTTCTGTCCGCTTTGTCGAGGAAACCGTACTCCAAAAGGGCGGCGAGGATTACGATGAGTTCCTCCTTGCCGATCTCCCCGCCCGGCAGATTCATGGGCGGATGGCAGTCGCCGTAGAGCGGGTGCGTGCGGTCTTTGAGGACGCAGTTGCCGAGATGAACGCGGCGGATGCGGTCTCCGCAGCGGCGGATGGAATCGGCAAAGCCCTCCCCCATGAGGGGCAGATGCGCCATGTCGAGTTCGATGCCCATGTTCGGACAGCTCTCGCGGACGCGGTCTACAAGCGCAACGCAGTCGTCGATCGGCCCATAGAGAAATTTTTTGTCTACCGTGCGGTCAAAAGGCTCCAAAAGCGCGGTAATGTTGTACTTTGCAAGCTCCCCGCAAAACCACAGACAAAAGGAATAGAACGCCTCCTGCGCGGCGGGACGGTTCTCGGGCACGTCCGCCCCCGAGGGGAAGACAAAGCCCGTTGCGCCGGCGGCGCCCGCCATCGCGATCTGGTCCGCAATGACGAGCCGTGCGAGGTTCTGCTCCTGCACATCCGTCGAGGCGAGCGAGATCTTGCGGGCGGGGAAGAGGTGCAGCGCAAAGGAAACGTCTTTCCCGCACCCCTTTACGATCGGGATGAGCTTTTTTCGGTACCCGTCGCCGTAGGGAAGACAGCAATCGAGCGCCTCGATATCCTCCCGCTTCACGAATTCCGCGAGGGTATCGGCATGATACGCCGCGTCCTCCGTGCAAGCAGGATAGAGAAGATGATGCACGAGGCCGAGTTTCGCGTATTTACGGATATCTTCCTGCATACTTTACTCCCCCGCAAGCTCCGCGGCGATCTCGGTCTTTCTCCTCTGATACTCGCACCAGAGGGCGGAAATGGTGTCGCCAAGCAGCTCGCTTTCATATTTTTTGCGGTACCGCGCCGCAAACGGCGTATCGAAGAAGCGCAGTTCGATGCGCGCATTGCCCCGCAATTCGGTGCGGATATAGCTGCGGATGGCGGCACGTTTTGCCGCTTCGCGGATCATATCCGCCGTTACCCCGAGGGGATAGACGCGGGCGCCGTATTCGCCGAGGGATTCCTTCACGCAGACATATTCGCAGTTCTTTGTGCCGAACGCACGCGCCTCCGCGATGCCCGCGGAGTCCGCCGTCACCATCACGAGCGGCACGCCGAAATCGGCGGCTAAAAGCGCCTCCATGCCGATCTCCCCCACGCTCGTCCCGTTTACGAGAATATCGGCAAGATCGGGCTCGTAAGTATGGTTGAGAAGGCACCCCTTGCTCCCGCGCTTGGAATGGAAGCCGAGGAGGATAAGCCCCTCGAAGGAATCGTCCAACCCGCCCGGGCACTTCGCAAGATAGAGCGGCTTGCCCGCATACACGAAGACGCCCTTCTTTGCGGGGAGACGGTCGAGGAGGATATTGCGCCCCGCGCAGTGTTCGTCATAGATATGCACCTCATCGGCGCCCCCCTCTTTCAGCCCCTCGATAAGAGCGATTAAATCACTCATAAAATACGATCTTCCGATCTCGTATTCGCTCTTTCCGGGCTCCGCCTGATCGTAGGAAACAACGCCGCTTGCGCCTTCGATATCGCAGCGGACCATGAACTTTTTCATACCCCATCCTCCTGTTTTGCATGATTCAGAGCCGTCTCGATTCCCTCCGCGAGAAAGACGATGTCCGCGCCGAGGGCGAGGAATGTATAACCTTGCATAATCGCTTCTTTTATGCGTTCTGGGCGGGGCAGGACTATGTGCTTCCCCGCGGACTTGCCTGCCCGCTTACAGGCCGCGGCGACCTTCGCGCAGGCCTCCGTGACGAGCGGATGCTCCGTCTGTCCCGTCACACCGAGAGAGCCGCTTAAATCGTACGGGCCGATGAAAACGCCGTCGATCCCGCCGACCGAAAGGATCTCATCGATGTGTTCTACGCCCGCCTTCGTCTCGATCATGGCAACAACGATCGCCTCGCGGTTGAACGTTGCGGCATACCTGTCGAACCCTCTCCCCCATCCGTTGGCGCGGCAATAGCCGAACCCGCGCACGCCCTCGGGCGGATAGAGTGCGGAACAGACTGCCTTTTTCGCCTCCTCCGCGCTCTCGACCATGGGAACAATGACGCCCGCCGCGCCCATGTCGAGCGCCTGCCTTATCGCAAGCGTATCGTTTGTTTTGACCCGCACGAGGGGCAGCGTCCCCCGTCCGTAGATCGCCCGCATGACCTCCGTCATCTTCGCGAGATCTATGTCGGAGTGTTCGCAGTCAATGCCGATCCACGCACAGCCCGCGTCGCACAGGATCTCCGCCGCGGTCGGGCTGCCCGTCTGGATCCACGAGCCGAATGTCGGCTTGCGCTCCGAGAGCGCCTTTTTTACCTGATTCATAGGTTACGCCTCTTGGTCGTAGTTGAGAAGAAAGTCCGCCATGAGTTGATGCCCCGCGGCATTGGGATGAACGCCGTCCGTCGTCAAGGGACCGCCCGGCGTAAAGTCGAGGTTCTCGAAAATGCCGTACATGTTGATGACGCGGTAATCGCACTCTTCGGCGAGTTCCTCGATGACGGCGGAATAGTCGGCGATCGTATCCATATTGCCGTTCACTTTCGGGCTGTGGCGGTAGAGCGGCGTGAGGAAGAGAATGCGCAGGTCCTCGTTCTCCTTGCGGAGGGTCTTCACCGCATAGCGGATGGAACCGTAAAAGCTGTCGACGTCCTCGAGCCGTTCGGGACGGTCGTCGGGATCGCCGATCGGCGAAATGTGGTTGGAGGCGAAGAAGTCGTTCGCGCCGTACATGAGGACGGCGATATGCGCCTGACGGTTGAGATCGGCGTTTCTCTCGATGATGGTGCATCCCGATTCGAGATTTTTATCGGGACGGGGCAGGGCAAGCGCAGACCCGCTTACCGCCTTGTTGAAGAGGTCGAAGTCGAGCCGCTCCGCCATGATCTCGCAATACCGCTTTTCGCCCGTCTGCAGGGTGGCTCCGTAGGTGATGGAGTCGCCGTAAAAGACGACCGCACGGTTCTTAAAGTAGCTTTGATCGATCTTGAAGTCTGCCAATGTCTCTACCTCTTTGTCGTTGTCCTGCGGCGGCGTCGGGGTCGGCTCTTTCCCGTCGCAACCGCCGAACGCAAGCAGCATGGCGGCGCCGAGAAGAAGGGCGATCGTTTTTCCGGTAAATGATTTTTTCATATTGTTCTCCTCTCCTCCCACGACGGCGGAAGGCTCGGCGCAATGCGCTTTTGCCGTCCGCCGAAGTTAGGGGGAATGCGGGAAGATCCCGCGGGATGGGCTGTTATTTGCCGAGCAGGTAGTCGCACAGGATCCTGTGCCCCTCGTCGCTCGGGTGGGTGCCGTCGTCCGAGTTCAGCCCGGGGCCGAAGTTATCCTTATTGAATACGGGATAACAGTCGATCACCTTGGCCTGCAGTTTGTCTTTGAGGTCGAAGAGCGCGTCGCCGTAATCGTAGGGCGCAAGTCCCGTCGCGGCATTTACGGGCGGGTCGCTCGGGCCGACGTGCCAGAGCGGAGTAAGAAAGAGGATCCGCATCACGGGATTCGCCAAACGGAGCTTTTTCACCATGTAGTTGATGCCGCCTTTATAGGTTACGGTCTCCCGGTAATCCTGCGGGTCGTCCGTGTTCTCGCCGATCGCGGCTCCAAGCCCCTGATCGTTGGCGCCGTACATGATGATGGCGTAGTCCGCCTGTTCGTTGTAGAAGGTGTTCTCGTCCACATAGCGCGGACCCGATTCGAGATCTTCCTTTGCCGCATTCAGCGGGATCTTGCTTACCGAGTGGGTGGCGGTCGTCCCGTTGATCGCGAAGTTGTTGAGCAGGTTGAAGTTCAGCTCGTTTTTCAGAAGATCGATATAGTTTACGGTAATGTGGTGCCCCGATTTGGATGCGGGGGTCGTGATGCTGTCGCCGTATACGACGACGTTCTTGCCCTCGAAATATTCCTTTGTGAGTTTGAAATCGGTCAAATCGACCACCTCCGCGGGGGGATCCTTGTCCTTATCCTTGTCTTTGTCCTTGTCCGGCTCCTCGGGCGTCGTGCAGGCGCAAAGGGTCGCCCCTATCGCCGCCGCAAGGAACACGGATAGAATTGCTTTTTTCATGGTCGTTTCCTCGGTTATTTTTCGCTGTCCAAAATGTACGCCTCAAGGAGCGCATGCCCCGCGTCGTTGGGGTGGGTGCCGTCCTTGGTGTACTTGGAATTCGCGTAGTAGATCTCCTCGCTGAACACGGGGAAGGTATCGAGAACGCGGACTTGCAGGCTGTCCTTCATCCCGAAGAGCGCGTCGCCGTAATCGGGGATGGAAAGCCCCGTGCTGCCGTTGACGGGGAACGTCCCGTACCCCGCGCGGTAGAGCGGCGTGAAGAGCTGGATGCGGATATCGGGGTTGTGCTTGCGGAGGGTCTCCACCATAAAGCGGATGCCGCCCTTGTAGGTCGTGACTTCCCCGTAAGACTGCGGAACATCCGCATCCGTGCCGATGGGCGCGCCGAGGGTGAAGTCGTTTGCGCCGTACATGATGAGCGCATAGTCCGCCGTTTCGTTGACGAATTCATGCTGCGTCACATAGCGCGGTCCCGATTCGAGGTCCTCCTTTGCGGCGCCTTTGGGATAGACGCTGTAGGAGTGGGTCGCCGTCGTACTCGGCACGGCGTAGTTCGCAAGCAACACAAAGCCGAGATCGCGGGCAAGGAGGTCGATATAGTTCGCCTCCTCCACGAATTGGGTATTGGCGACGGGCATCGTGATGGAATCGCCGTAGACGACGACCTTCTTCCCCTCAAAGTACTCCTTCGTCAGCTTGAAGTCTGTGAGAGATACTTTCTCTTCGGGCGTCTCTTTCGGAGGCTCCTCCTTCGGCGTACCGCAGGCGCAGAGCAAGGCGCCTGCGGCAAATGCCAGAAGCAGGGAGATCGCTTTTCCTCTCATGATCTCCTCCGAAGAGCGATCAGCCGATCGTGAGCGTCACGCAGTGCAGGGCGCGGCAGTACTCATAGTCATCGGGACGGGTGTCGATCGTGGGGCTGGAGGTGACGATTACGTCGATGGTCTCCGCGGAGATCGTCCAACCGTAGGCGTCGCGTACGAAGCAGCCGCCGAACAGGCGTGCATACCCCTCGCCGCGGGCCTCGTCGCCGATGACGGAAGTGTTACGGAAGTCAACGGTGCCGTAGTCCTCCCACACCTGTTTCTCGGCGGTCTCCATTTCGTAGAGCGCCTCGTACTCGGCTGCATAATACACCTTTTCCTTGGCGGAGAGACGGGGACGGATCGCCTCGGCCGCGAGGTCGGCGATCGCATAGAGCGCGCCGTACTCCTCCCCCTCTTCGCGGGTGTACACCCAGTCGGCGCCGAGAAGGGCGTTGCCGCGCTGCAGCTCGGAACCCGTGGTGACGACCGCACTGCCGTAGACGGCGGGAACGGGGGCAAAGTCCTTGAGATCGCCCGAGAGGTCAAGCTCGAGGAAGCGCGCCGCGTTCGCAATGTTCGGTGCATAGAGGGTGAAGAAGAGGAACACTTTGTTCGTCTTGTCGAAGTTCACGAGCGAGGGTTCGGTCGCCCCTTTCGAGGAGACCATGCCGTTCGCGGAGAACTGCGTCGCATCGTAGGTGACGGCCGCCGTCGTCCCGACGCGGACAAAAGGTCCCGTGGGAGCGGTGGCAACGGCAAGCCCTATCTGCGCATTGGCGTTGTCGCGGGAGTAGGGATTGTCCGTCCCCACATATGCCATGAGGTAGGAATAGGACGTCTCGTTGTAGGTGAACTGTCCCTTGATGACGCTCGGCGAGTAGACGCGCTTGCTGTCCCAACCCGATTCGGAGGGAGCAAGCACAACGCTCTGTTCGCCGTAAGCGGCGCCGCCGACACTCGTTCTGAGGACGATCTCATCCCCGCCGCCCTTGGATTCGGTGTTGCGGGTGTAGTAGACGTAGCGGGTCCCCTCTTCTTCGAAGGCCGCCGCGTACTCATTGTTGAAGCCCGCAGGCTCCACGAAGAGCGGATCGATGCCCGTAACGGGTTTCACGGTGTCCTCAACGGACGGACCGGGGTCGGGGCCGGGGTCGGGGCCGGGCGTGGGCTCCTTTTCTTTACAGGCGGCCGCCCCGAGGAGCATGGCGCCGGAGAGGCATACTGCCGAAATCAAAAACAAAAATCTCTTTTTCATGACACATTTCCTCCCTTAATCATTGAAGAAAGTCGTATCCGCAAGGCAAGCCTTGATGGACTTCTGCGCGGGGTTCGAATGGAAGCTGCTGCCCACGCTGAAATCGGAGTAGTAGAAACCAAGATTGTCGACTACGACGCGCAAGTTGGAATTTTGCGTCATGTGTGCGTTAAACAGGATGGAATTCACCGTGTCCGTATCGAAGTCGATGAAGGATTTCGCATCGTAATTCGCGTTGTTGAATATCCAATTAGGCTCTGCAAGTTCCGTAAACGGAATGCGTATCCAACCCTTGAAACCAACGGGTACGCCGATGGCGATCTGCCCCGCGGTGGAGTTGAGACTCATGCTGATGAATTCGCGCCCCGTCGCTACGTCATAGTAGTAGATACGGGTGCAGGGAGCATAGACGGACCAGCGGTCCATCTTGCCCGTCGCGTGGTTGAGAAGGGTCTCGATATTGAAGTTGAACACGACGTCGTTGAGGTTCTCAATGTAGACGGTAACCCCCTTCGGCTGCTTCTCCTTGTATTTGAGAGCGCTGAAATCATTGGCTGCGGAGGGCGTGAAAGTAAATCTGCTGAACAGGTCGCCCGAGACGTACTCCGATTCGTAGTCCCCGATGATCCACGTCGCCCCGTCGCCGAAACCGAGCGCGGTGTTGTCTTTCCACTCCGCGGTGGAAGGCGCCGTTGTCCCGATATTAAGGAACTTCGCGATCATCTTGCTCTTCTGTTCGGCGGTGAAGCTCGACGTATCGGTATTGCCGATGGAGAAGTCCTCCACGATGCGCACGTCTCCAATCTCCTTTTGCGAAATACCGGTGCGGGTCACAACGTCGGCGGGCTCCGTTTTGCGGAGAACGAAGAGTTCGTTCTTCCAATTCAACGTTTTCTGATACTTATCCGCGACCGCTTCATCGCTGCCGTAGTTCTCGGGTTTGACCTGCTTGCCGTTGAGGGGATTGAGCGGGTTCACGTCCTTCGCGGTATCCGCGGCGTCGGTCGCCCATGTGTACTCGGTGGTATCGAAAATCTTGGTAAGTTTCTGCCCGTTATACGCCTTCACGTCCGCCATTGCGCCGACGCAAAGTCCGCGGGAGAGTACATTGGTGAGGTTGGTATCCGCGCTGTTGTCGTAAGAGAGCATGACGCGGGCAATGTTCTGGATACGCGTATCACCGGTCGTGACCGCGGGCTGTCCGTTGAACGCAGCAGTCTGTTTGACCATATCGGAGTACGGATAGTATAGCGTGCCCGCACCGTACGTGCTGTTCGCCCATACGCAGTAGGAGGAGTTGTTGATACCGACGTTCTCCCCCGCCTCGGTGACGAAACTCTGCACGGTGGGAAGTGCGGACGAGCCGCCCTGCATAAAGGCGTAACGCGTGCCGTCTTCGGCAAAGAGAGAAATGCGGAAGGCGGTGTTTGCAGTGAGCCCCGCAAGTTTCAGTGCGAAGCCGTCCGATTGCGAGACGTCGATGGGTTCGCCCGCCCAAAGCTGAATGTACGCATAGTAGTCGCTGTCGTAGTTCGGCGCGGATTTATCACCGTCCGTTCCGTGCGTCGTCCCGGGATTGCTCTTGTCTTGTTCGACCGCGAGAGAATCCGTCATGCTCGCGTTGAGGTTGACCTTTATAATGTCGTCGAGGGACTTTTTCTCCATGGAGTTGCCGAGTTTCCCCGCGCCCTGCGCCGTGATGAAGTACTGATAGTCCTTTTTATAGTTGGCACCGGTAACGTATGCCCTCGCGAGCTGCCTGAATGTGCCGCTGTTGCCCGTGGAGAATTCCGCATTGTTCTCGAAATACATTTCGACTTCTTCCGTCGTCGCAAGCGAGGAGAAGTCGGCGATCACGAGTTCGTTCCCCATTGCCGCAAGCGTCTCTTCCGCCGTCGCGGCTTCGTTGCCGTCCGTCTTTTTGAAGCCCTCGAAGCCGCCGTCGAGCCATGCGTTGTTCGTCGTCGTACGGGAGGTGGTCACCGGAATGGGCTCGAGCCCGTCGAGCGTGCAGAGACTGATTTTCTTGAATTCCTGCCACCTGCCCAAGTTGGTGTACGTCGCCATCGAGAAATAGCGGATCTTTTCGAGTTTCTCTAATTTTTCCGTCCTGTCGCGGATCATCGACGCGAAGGGAATGAAGAGCGTCGTGTCGTCGGGTGCTTGCATGTTGTCGGGCGTACGGAAACACACCTTGAAGCAGTTCCCTATCTGCAACGAGCCGACCTGCGTTCCGCCCAACACGGCGGGAATAGCATAGATGACGTTTTGGTTGTCGTGTTTTTCCGACTCTTCGCGTCCGCCCGATTTGGTATAATCGGTGCGCCATGCATTCCCCGCCGCGTCTTCGAGCGCAAAGGTTACGCTGAGCG
>CANRFW010000054.1 GCA_947630035.1 uncultured Clostridia bacterium
GCGTCAATATCCGCGAGAGGGACGGGTACGTCCTCTGCGAGTGCGAGAGGATGCGGGGCGCGGAGATCGTCCTCGACTTCCCGAGCGTGGGGGCGACGGAGAATATTCTGCTCGCCGCGGTGAAGGCGGAGGGGCGCACCGTGTTGCAGGGGGCGGCGAAGGAGCCGGAGATCGAGGATCTCCAGAACTTCCTCAACGCGATGGGCGCCAAAGTGCATGGCGCGGGGACGGACGTCATCGAGATCGAGGGGGTAAAGAGCCTCGGCGGGGTGGAGTGGGAGCCGATCAAAGACCGCATCGAGGCGGGGACTTTCCTCATCGCATGCGCCCTCTGCGGCGGAGAGACCGAAGTTTTGGGGGTGCATGCGGAAAACGTGCGTTTTCTTTTACATAAATTGCGCGAAAACGGTTGCAAAATAGGGGTGAAAAATGATAGAATAAGAATAGAGAGCCGCGGAAGGTTGCGCGCGAACCGCAGGATCGAGACAATGCCCTTCCCGGGCTTTCCCACCGACCTGCAGGCACAGGCGACCGCACTCAACGCGACCTGCGAGGGCTGTGCGCTCATCGTCGAAAATCTCTTCGAGACCCGCTTCAAGTATGTGCCCGAACTGCAGAAGATGGGCGCGGACGTCGAAGTAAAGGGGCGCAATGCCCTTGTGCGGGGGGTGAAGCGGTTGCACGGGGCGACGGTGACGGCGGGGGACTTGCGCGGAGGCGCGGCGCTCGTCGTTGCGGCGCTCGGCGCGGAGGGGACTTCGGAAGTACTCGACCTCTCCCATATCGACCGGGGCTACGCCGACTTCCGGGAAAAACTCAAAGAACTCGGGGCGGAGATCCGCAGAGTGCGTACATAGCCGTCCCCTCGGAGAATACCGATGAAAACGGGAACCAAGATCCTCATCTCCACGATCGTATCGCTCGTATTGCTGCTCGCCGTCGTCGCGGCGGGCCTCAACGCCGTGTTCACGGTGACGAAGATCCGCGCCGATTTCGTCGTCTATTCGGCGGACGGGGCAAGGGAAGCGGAGGAACTGCAGAAGAAGCTCGACGAGAAATTCCTCGGCAAGAGTACGACTTTCCTGAAGCTCGCCGATGTGGAGGCGCGCGTCGCGGAGTACCCCTGTTTCCGCCTCGAATCTCTCGCCAAAAAGTACCCCACGGGGGTGGATCTCAAAATCGCGGAGAGGAGGGAGGCGTATGCGTTTCCCCTCTCGCAGGGCAGCTACGCCATGCTCGACGAGACGGGGTACTGCCTCGCTGTCTCCGAGAAGAACGCGAGCCGCTTCGACGGACAGCCCGTCATCGAAGTCAGGTATGAACAGATCGACTACGCCGACGACGGATCGGAGCAGGTGCGCCCGCTCTTCCCCCTCGAGGCAAAGGTGGGGAAGACGGCTTCCGCCGACCGCTACTTTTCCGAACTTCTCCTCCTCAACGAGGTGTTCCGCACCTATCTCGCGGAGGCGCGCGCGAGCGTTCTCTCCGTCGAAGTGCAGATGCGGAGCGGCTCCGAAAAGAACCACTTTTTCGTCGTAAATATGAGGGAGGGGTGTTCTTTTGCGATCGGCGATCCCGCAAACGGCATTGCGGACAAGGCCGGCATGGCGATGCGCTTTTACCTCGGGATCGAGGAATACGCAGGCGCCGATGCGGACGGCAAGCCCAAGGGAATGACGGATGAGGAAAAGGTAAACGGCAGGGTGACCGTCTCCGAGAACGGCATGACCCGTCCCCGCTATTGAAAACTCCGGAAAAGGCAGGCGCTCCCGCACGGCGGGGGCGCTTTTTTCTGTCCCGTCCCCGAAAAATTCCTTGATTTTCTTGACAGAATATATTCGCTTTGTTATAATAGTATAAGAAAGTGTGTGAGGTCGTACGATGGGACGAAATCGCGTTGCGGTATTGGATATCCGCTCCTTCGAGGTCGCCGTCTTTTTCGGCGAGCGGGGAGTCAATAACACGTTCGTGCTGAACGCAATCAGCACGGAACCCTACGAGGGATACCGCGAGGGGAAATTTTTCAATGTACAGAGCCTCACGGACGCCGTCTCCCGCGCGATCTCCGTGGTCGAACAGACCTGCGGGACCCGCCTGCGCACCCTCTATGTGGGGGTACCGGGGGAGTTCGTCAAGGTCGTCCCCAAGGAAAAACACACGGGCTTCCAGAAGAAGCGCCGCATCGGCGAAAAGGAGATCGAGGCGCTCTTCGAGAGCGGCAAATCGAAGGAGCCCGACTACCGCTTCATCCGCGCGACGAGCATGATCTATACGACGACCGACCGCCGCCGCATCGTCGACCCGACGGGGATCGTCTCCGAGGGGCTTTCGGGGCGCCTCTCCTACTTCTACTGCTCGGAATACTTCGCCTCGACCGTCGAGAAAATGTTCAAAGGTTCCAAGGTGGAACTCTTCTTCCTGCCCACGCAGTTTGCGATGGCGTCCTACCTCATCCCGCCGGAGACGCGCGACGAGTATGCCCTCTTCCTCGATGCGGGCTTCCTCTCCTCGTCGGTGCTTGTCCTCCTCGGGGGCGGCGTCATCGCCCAGCGCTCGTTCTGGTGGGGGAGGGGGCAGATCGCCGACAATGTGGCGAGCCGTCTCGATATTCCCTACGAGGGCGCCCTCGCCCTCCTCGGCAAGGCGAATCTCTTCGTCAAAAAAGATGCAGGCTCCTTTGAGTTCGTCTTCCGCAATGAGACGTACGATATCTCCGTTGCGGACCTCGTGGAAGCGGTCAAGGAGGGGCTTGACGGAATGTGCGAGTATATCTACGCCATCCTCGAGCGGTGTTCGGGAAAGGATTTCGACAACAAGCCGCTCTATGTTTCGGGGGAAGGGCTTTGGGATATCCGCGGCGCGCATGAATACATGAGTAAGCGGATAAGCCGCATCTGCGAGCCGATCGCGCCCGATCTTCCCTACTACGATAAGCCGGACATGAGTTCGCGTATCGCCCTGCTCGACATGGCGTGCGCGGATAACCGCAAGCGCGGAATATTCTATAAACTACTAAACGGATTCGGAGGTTAATTTATGTATCAGGACATGCCGTATGTGGGAGGGGGGAACGATCCGTTCGAGACGTCCGTCTCCGCAAACGAGACCCGTAACAATGCCAACAACGGAAAGGCCTGCATCCGCGTCATCGGCGTGGGCGGCGCGGGCAACAATGCCGTCAACAATATGATCGACTCGGGGATCACGAGCGCGGAGTTTATCGCCGTGAACACCGATGCGCAGATCCTCGCATGCAACAAGGCGAAGAAGAAGATCCAGATCGGCGCCGCCCGCACAAAGGGGCTTGGCGCGGGCGCGGATCCCGAGATCGGCAGAGAGGCCGCGGAGGAGAGCAAAGAAGAGCTTTCCGCAGCTCTCGAGGGGACCGACCTGCTCTTCATCACCGCCGGCATGGGGGGCGGCACGGGCACGGGCGCTGCGCCCGTCATCGCGAAACTTGCGCGGGACAAGAAGATCCTCACCGTCGCCGTCGTCACCCAGCCCTTCGAGTTCGAGGGCAAACGCCGTGCGGACAACGCCATGCGCGGTCTCAATAATTTGAAGAAGAACGTCGATACCCTCATCCTCATCCCCAACGAGAGGATCGCGGACGTCGTACCCAAGAACACCCCCATGAAGGAGGCGCTCGGCGTGGCGGACGAGGTCTTGAAGCAGGGCGTGCGCGGCATTGCCGACCTCATCGTCACCCCCGCACTCATCAATCTCGACTTCGCCGACGTGCGTACCATCCTCAAGGACAGGGGGCTTGCACACATGGGCGTGGGCGTGGCGAAGGGGGAGAACAGGATCGTCGAGGCGGTGCGCCTCGCGGTCAACTGCCCGCTTCTTGTTACGACCATCGAGGGCGCGACGGGCGTCATTCTCAACGTGGTGGGCGGAGACGATCTCACCTTCGACGAAGTCAAGACGGCGGCAACCCTCATCCACAGCGTGGTGGACTACTCCGCGAATATCATCTTCGGCGCCTGCATCGACCCGAATATCCGCGACGAGGTGCAGGTGACCGTGATCGCCACGGGCTTCCCGTCCTCGGAGGAGATGCGCGAGAGCGTCCGCGCGGCGGAAGCTGCGGCACAGCAGCCCGCACCGCAACAGCCCGTGCAGAGCCGCCCCGTACAGCAGCCGCAACCCCAGCCGCCCGTTCGTCCCCAACAGCCCGAGCGCCGCGACCCGTTTGCCGCGGAGGGCAGGGGATATGACCGTGCGGAACAGCCTCCTTACGGCGCCGCGCCTTCCTACAATGCACCCGCACCCGACTACGGTGCCGCGCCTTCCTACGGCGCACCCGCACCCCGTTGCCGCGAGGAGGAGGGATATCGGTCCGCGCCGCCCGTCGACCCGTATGCCGCGGCGGCTCCCGAGAGCTACGAGGCACCCGCGGAAGAGCCGGCGGAGGAGCAATCTTCGGAGAAGCACCTTCCCGCTTTTCTGAAATTCCTTCACCGCAACAAGAAATAAGCGAAACAATTCGGCGCGCAAGCGTCGGATTTTTCGCGTTTTTCCTTTTCCCGACAGCGGGAGAGTTTGTATGCCATGAAAATTCTCATTTGCTCCGATAGTTTTTATCCGGGGATCGGCGGCACGGAGGCGGCTTGTCTCGGATTCGCTACCGAACTCGTCAAGGAGGGGCACGAAGTTCTTCTCGCCTGTCCCGACTATCATAGGGAGGATACGCGGGAGTATCCATTCCCCGTTTTGCGTTTGCCTTCCATGCGGCTTACCGATACGGAAATGATGGTTTACGTTTCCCGTTCGGGGAAAAAGGCGAAGGAGATGGAGGCATTTTGTCCCGACGTGATCCATGTGCAATCGTGGTCGGGCATGGCGCGTATTGCCTTGAAACTCGGAAAGAAGCTCGGCGTGCCCGTCGTCATGACGATGCATACGCAACTCCGCTTGCTGTATAAACGCATGGTAAAAGTGCCCCTTGTCATCAAGATCATGATCCACGACGCGGTGAAAAAAATGCGCCGTGCCGATCAAGTGACGACCGTCGCAAGCTGCATGCGCGCCGAACTTGCCGCATGCGGGTACGAGAAGAGCGCGGATATTCCTGTCATTCGTAACGGCGCCATGGTTGCCCGCTCGGTCGCCACCGAGGAGGAACGCCGCGCGGCACGGGCGCGCTTCGGGCTGCCTGCCGAAAAGCCCGTTCTGATTTTCGTGGGGCACATTGCGCAATTCAAGAGGGTGGATTTCTTGCTCCGCGCTTTTCGGATAGCCGTCGACGGCGGATTCGAAGGATCTCTCATGCTCGTCGGTTCGGGAGTGGACGAGAAGCGTTACAAAAAACTTTCCTTAAAACTCGGGCTTTCGGACCGCGTTTTGTTTACGGGCAAACTGGAAAACAGAGAGGACGTCAAGTCGGCCTATGCCGCCGCCGACCTTTTCGTCATGGCAAGCATTTTCGATAACGACCCCATTGTCGTCGCGGAGGCGGCGTGCCGCGGGATCCCCACGCTCGCGATCGAGAATACAGGAAGCAGCGAACGGATCACGGACGGTATAGACGGCTTTGTCGTCCCGTCAAACGAAAAAGCATTTGCGGAACGTGCCGTGGAATTGTGCGCCGATCTTGCCATGCTTCGCGAGGTCGGCAAACGTGCCGCCGAGAATATCCCCACGGGTTGGGCGGAAACGGTCGCCGCGTATATCCCGCTTTACGAAAAATTGATCGAAGAGAAGAAAGCGGGCCTTTGAGGTGCGAAATGAAACCAAAGAAAGAGTATTTGAGTTTGCGTGAAATACAAAATGCCGCTTTGGAGATCCTTGTCGAATTCGATAGAGTGTGCCGCCTGAACGGGCTTCGCTATTCGCTTGCTTACGGTACGCTTCTCGGCGCGATCCGTCACAAGGGCTTTATCCCTTGGGACGACGACGTGGACGTTGTCATGCCCCGTCCCGACTATGAAAGGCTGCACGATATGGCGGAGAGGGGGGAGATTGTTTTCCCCGAGGGATATCTGCTCTCGTCCGATAGGGGAAAGAAGCCCGAATACCCGTTCATGAAACTCATGAATTCCGCCTACCGCATTTCGAGCAATACGCATTTCGAAGTCCCGTATCTCTATCTCGATATCTTCCCTGTGGACGGAGTTGTGGAGGATGAGAAGGCGAGAAAAAGAGAGGAACGGCACAACCGTACACTTATCAACGAATCGATGCTCTCGCGCTGGCCGACGATCGCGGGCTTTTGGCGGGTGCCTGTGCGGATCTTTTCTTTTTTCCCGTACGCGGTTTTGAAGATCTTCGGCGTTCGCAGGCACGCCGTCGAAAAACTCAACCGCAACGTGCGGAAATATCCGTTTGAAAAGAGTAAGGAATGTGACTGCACTAATTTCGGCCCCATTCGCACTTATGCACCCGTTGGGTGGTACGATTCCTATGAGGAAGCCGATTTTGGGGGGCACAAGTTTATGATCCTCACCCATTGGGATGAGTGGCTGACAATGCGTTACGGCGACTATATGACGCCTCCGCCGAAAAAGGAACAAACCAATCAGCACAGTTATCTTTGTTGGAGAAATGTGTGACGGAAATTTCCCATGAAACATGGACGGGCATTCCCGCATAATGCTCACGTTGATTTTAAGGGGAAGTTATGTTGATCGATGAATTTATCGAAAAGTTAGAGCCGTTGACGGGCAAAGAACCCTTTTTTACGGGCGTCCCCGATTCTCTTCTGAAGCCGCTGTGCGATCATCTTTATAGCAAGTACGGCGTCTGCGGAAATCGGCATATCGTTGCCGCAAACGAGGGGAATGCCGTGGGTCTTGCCGCCGGCTATCATCTTGCGACGGGGCGCGTCCCCGTCGTCTATTTGCAGAACAGCGGGGAGGGGAATATCGTCAATCCCGCGGCGTCCCTGCTCAATGAACGCGTCTACGCGATCCCTGTTCTTTTCATCGTGGGGTGGAGAGGGGAGCCGAATGTTCACGATGAACCGCAGCATATCTACCAGGGCATGATCACGAAAAAATTGCTCGAGGATCTCGAGATCCGTCCGTTTGTCCTCGGGAAAGAGACTTCGGCGGAAGAACTTTCCGCTTTTATCCGTGAGGCATGTAAGCGCGCTGAAAAGGGAAGAAGTTCGGCGATCGTGGTAAAAAAAGGCGTGTTGAAAAACGAAAACGCCGCGGTCTATGAAAATTCTTGTTCCTTGAAGAGGGAAGAATTGATCCGTCGCATTCTCATTGCAAGCGGGGACGACCCCGTGGTCTCCACGACGGGGAAGGCTTCGAGAGAGCTTTTTGAACTTCGCGAGGTCGGCGGAGAGGGGCACGGCAGAGATTTTCTTACCGTCGGGTCGATGGGACACAGTTCTTCCATTGCGCTCGGGATCGCGCTTACTAAGCCGCAAACGAAGATTTGGTGTATCGACGGCGACGGCGCTGTCATCATGCACATGGGCGCCATGGCGGTCATCGGCGCAAGAAACCCGAAAAACCTCGTGCATATCGTTATCAACAACGGCGCGCACGAGACGGTGGGGGGCATGCCCACCGCGGCGGGAGAGATCGAACTTACGAAAATTGCGGAGGGGTGCGGCTATCCGCTCGTTTTGCGTGCGGAGAGCTATGAAGAGTTGGATATCGCGCTCTGCAAAGCGCGGGCGAGCGATACGCTTACTTTCCTCGAAGTACGTTGCGGTCTCGGCGCGCGCGCCGATCTCGGACGGCCCACGACGACCGCTCTGCAAAACAAAGAGGCATTTATGGAATGCCTGAGGTGTAAAAGATGAAAGCATTGATTCTCAACTCTGGGCTCGGACGGAGAATGGGAGCTTTGACGGATGAACATCCGAAATGTATGACGGAAATCGACGCGGGAGGGGAGACAATCCTCTCTCGCCAGCTCCGCGTGATCGCCGCAGCTGGGATCCGTGAAGTCGTCATCACAACGGGTTATTACGATAAGGTCCTCGTTGATTACTGCAATTCTCTTGACCTGCCTCTTCAATATACATTTATAAAGAATCCTATCTACGACCGTACTAACTATATCTATTCGATTTGGTGCGCGCGGGAATATTTGCGGGAAGATATCGTTCTGATGCACGGCGATCTCGTATTCGAGGAAGCCGTATTTGCCCGTTTGCTTGCAAGCGAGGAAAGCTGTATGGTTGTGAGTTCTCTGTTGCCTCTCCCCGAAAAGGACTTCAAAGCGGTGATCGGGAACGGGGAAATACAAAAGATCGGGATCGAGTTTTTCGAAAACGCCCTCGCCGCTCAACCGCTTTATCTGCTTAAAGAGAGCGATCTTGCATTGTGGCTGGAGAGTATTTGCGCGTTTGTAGAACGCGGAGACGTCAACTGCTATGCCGAAAACGCATTCAATGCCGTTTCCGATAGGTGTAAGATTTTTCCGCTTGACGTAAAAAATATGCTTTGCGGAGAGATCGATACGCCGCAGGATCTCGAGGCGGTTTCCGAAAAACTTGCGGAATGCGGAACGCGTACGGTGTATATGTGTTTTTCCACAGACGTGATACACAGCGGGCATATCGCCATATTGAAGCGCGCCCGGCGGCTCGGAAAACTCACCGTCGGCGTTCTCACCGATAATGCCGTCATGAGTTATAAGCATTTCCCGGTCGTTCCTTATGAAGACCGCTGCTCCATGTTGGAAAATATTGCGGGGGTTACGCGCGTTGTCGCACAAGAATCGCTCTCTTATCGGGATAATCTGCTTCGGCTTCGCCCCGATTTTGTGGTACACGGCGATGACTGGCGCGTCGGGGTCCAGCGGCCGATCCGCGACGAGACCGAAAAGGTTTTGGCAAGCTACGGTGGGACGCTCATAGAGTTTCCGTATTCAAACGACGAAAAATATCGCGCGCTCGACACAAACGCGCGTGCGGGACTATCGTTGCCGGATATCCGCAGAGCGCGGCTCAAGCGGAGTTTGGAGGCGAAAGGGCTTATCACGGCGATCGAAGCGCATAGCGGCATAACGGGTTTGATCGCAGAAAACACCGTCGTTTACGAAGGGGGGGGTACACATCAGTTCGACGCTATGTGGATCAGCTCTCTTTGCGATTCCACCGCAAAGGGGAAGCCCGATATCGAGCTTGTGGATATGACGTCCCGCTTCCGCACCATCGACGATATTATGGAGGTCACGACAAAGCCGATCATTTTCGACGGCGATACGGGCGGGCTTACGGAACACTTTGTGTATACCGTGAAATCCCTTGAACGCATGGGGGTCTCCATGGTCATCATAGAGGACAAGAAGGGACTCAAAAAAAATTCACTGTTCGGCGCAGAGGTCGAGCAGACGCAAGCAAGCATCGAAGAATTTTGCGAGAAGATCCGCGCAGGAAAACTCGCGCAAAAAACGCGTGACTTCATGATTTGCGCGCGTATCGAGAGCTTGATTCTTGAACGCGGCATGGAGGACGCCCTCGCACGTGCGGCAGCCTTTGTGGAGGCGGGCGCCGATGCGATCATGATCCACAGCCGCAAAAGTTCTCCCGACGAGATATTCGAATTTGTGGAGAAATTCCGTGCATGCGACGGAGGGACGCCTCTTGTCGTTGTTCCGACTTCCTTCAATCAGGTGACGGAAGAGGAATTTAAGACCCGCGGAGTGAACGTCGTCATATATGCAAACCAACTTACGCGGAGCGGATTCCCTGCGATGCAGCGTGCCGCCCGTTCAATCCTTACCCATCATCGCGCGAAAGAGTGCGATGAGGAGATGTGCATGTCGATCAAGGACATTATTACTCTCATTCCTGAGGATAATTGAATGCAGAAGTGCGTAACATTTTCTCCGGATTCGCCGCTTTCTCCCGAGACTCTGTGTCTGACGGGCCGGTGTCTTATGTTGGTAACGGACGGAGCGTATGACTCTCTTCCGATCACCCGTTCGATCGAAGAGGGCTTTGCGGGAACCCGCGTTGTCCGCTTCTCCGATTTCAAGCCGAATCCTACCTATGGTTCGGTCGAAGAGGGGGTTCGTATCTTCCGTAGCGAAGGGTGTGATGGCATTCTTGCGATCGGTGGCGGAAGTGCGATAGACGTAGCGAAATGTATTTCCATCTATGAAAATCTCGACCCATCCCGCAATTTCTTGGAACAGGAGATCGTAGGCAGGAGAGTACCTTTTGCCGCGATCCCTACGACCGCCGGGACGGGCAGTGAGGCGACGCGGTTTGCCGTGATCTATTTGAACGGCGAAAAACAGTCGGTCACGCATACGAGCTGTATTCCCGACGTTGTTGGATTTTGTCCGAAAGTGCTTCAAACGCTTCCGCCTTATCAAAAGAAAGCCACCATGTTGGATGCGCTTTGCCATGCCATAGAATCCATGTGGTCGGTTTTTGCGACGGAGGAGAGCAGGACACTTGCCGAAGATGCCATTTGCCGCATCATAAAAAATTACAGACGGTATCTCTGCGGCGATGAGTCGGTTTTCGAGGAAATGTTTATCGCCGCATATATCGCAGGGAAGGCGATCAATCTTACACAAACGACCGCGGGTCATGCGATGAGTTACAAAATTACGAGCCTCTACCATATTGCGCACGGACACGCGGTCGCTTTGTGCCTCGCGGCGCTTTTGCCCTATGCCTATCGGCATCCGGATAGGAGCGTTTTGGCGGGAGGTGCGGACGAACTATTGCATATTTTGGAACGCATATCGGAGATTTGCGGCTCGCAGAATATTGAAGAGGGAACGCACGTTCTTTCTGTTCTACTGAAGGAACTCGGAATGGAAGCGCCGAAACTCCGAAAGGAGGACCTTGGGCTACTTGCAGATTCCGTTAATCCCGTTCGTTTGAAAAATAATCCGTTCCGCTTGGAAAGAGAAGACTTTATAGAGCTGTATCAACAGATCCTGTCCTGATATGTTTATTGATTGAAGTAATGTAAAAATCGATACATGGGGTTGGAAAAATGAAGATAGGGGAGCCGATAGGCTCCCTTCAACATTGTAAAATAAGTATAAAAAATCGGAGCCCGAGGGCTCCGATTTTTTGCCTTTTTATGCCGTTTAGTACATGCCGTCCATGCCGCCGCCGGCAGGTGCGGGCGGAGCGGGCGGAGTGGGGATATCCGTCACGACCGATTCGGTCGTAAGGAGGGTGGAGGCGACGGACGCCGCGTTCTGCAACACGGAGCGGGTGACCTTGGTCGGGTCGATGATGCCGCTTTCCACCATATCCGCATACACGTTCTTGAGGGCGTCGAACCCGTAGTTGGTCTGTTTCTTTGCGAGGATCTTGTCTACGACGACGGATCCGTCCACACCCGCATTCTTGGCGATCTGGCGGACGGGCTCTTCACATGCTTTCAGAATGATCTGCGCGCCCGTTCTCTCGTCTCCGTTGAGGCTTGCGACGAGCCGCTTCAATGCGGGAAC
>CANRFW010000055.1 GCA_947630035.1 uncultured Clostridia bacterium
GTCTGCCCGAGGTACTCCCCCGCGCGTTCCTTGTTGAGGACGTTCCAATACACTTTCCCCGTGGTGAGGTTGGAGAATTTGTTGAGGTTCTCGTCGATGAACCGCTCGTAGTGCCCGAGGTCGAGATCGGTCTCCGCGCCGTCGTCGGTGACGAACACTTCCCCGTGCTGGTAGGGACTCATCGTGCCGGGGTCGATATTGATATAGGGGTCGAGTTTCTGGGACGCGACTTTGTAGCCGCGCATCTTGAGGAGCCGCCCGAGGGAGGCCGCCGTGATGCCCTTGCCCAGCCCCGAAACAACGCCGCCCGTCACGAATACGTACTTGGTCATATCTCTCACCTCTCGTAAAATCAGTTCAGATCTCCGCCTCGCCCCAAAAGGCTATGGCGGCGGGACCCGTCATAAAGACGGTCTCCCCCGTGTAGCGCACGGTGAGGTCTCCCCCGCGCAGGCGGATGAGGATCTCCGCGTTTTCCTCGCAAAAGCCGTTCAGAACGGAGGCGACGGCCGCGGCGCAAGCCCCCGTGCCGCAGGCGAACGTCTCCCCGCTTCCCCTCTCCCACACCCGCATCTTCAGCTCGTTCGTGCGGGTGACGCCGACAAATTCGGTGTTGACCCGCTCGGGAAAGGCGGGATGGTTTTCGAACTTCGGGCCGATCCTGTCGAGGGGGAGAGCGTCGGGGTCGGGGCAGAATACCACGCAGTGGGGATTGCCCATCGAAAGGCAGGTGACGCGGTAAGTCTCCCCGTCTACGATGAACGGGTGACCGACGACCCTTTCCCCCGAAAAGAGGGCGGGGATCTTTTCGGGCAGAAAGACGGGCTTTCCCATATCCACGCGGAAGGAGAGCGCCTCCCCGTTTTCGCCCGTTTTTGTAAGCGTGAGGGTCTTGACGCCCGAGTTCGTCGCGATCGTGTATTGCTCCTTCTTTATCCCCTTCACGTCGTGCAAAAATTTGCCGACGCAGCGGATGGCGTTGCCGCACATTTTTCCCTCGCTGCCGTCCGCATTAAACATGCGCATGCGCGCATCCGCCCCCTCGCAGGGGAGG
Source organism: uncultured Clostridia bacterium (assembly GCA_947630035.1). GTDB lineage: Bacteria > Bacillota > Clostridia > Christensenellales > Borkfalkiaceae > Gallimonas. The sequence continues at coordinate 1,055 of CANRFW010000055.1, forward strand.
ATGAGGACGACCCCGTCTCCCCCCACCGAACGGTGGCGGTCGGAAAGTTTTACGGAGACGGAGGCGGGATCTTCGAGCGGCTCTTCGAAGCAATCGAAATAAATGTAGTCGTTGCCCGCGCCGTGCATTTTGCAGAAGACGCGTTTCATATCATCTTTACGTATTCGTCCCGCTCTGCGCCGACGGAGACATAGGTAATTTTACAGTCGCAGAGCTTTTCGAGGAGACGGATATAGGCGAGCGCCTCTTTGGGAAGATCGGAGGGTTTGCGGCAGCGGGAGATATCGCAGTGCCACCCCTTGACCTTCTCGAAGACGGGCTTGCAGCGGTCGAGAACATCGGGATAGGGAAACTCGCGGAGAAGGGTGCCGCCGAGATCGTACGCCGTGCAGATCTCGATCTCTTCGTACCCCGAGAGGATGTCGAGCTTGGTGAGGGCGATCTCGTCCGCCCCCTGGCAGCGGATGCCGTAGCGGGAGGCGACGGCGTCGAAAGGTCCCACCCTTCTCGGTCTCCCCGTGGCGGCGCCGTACTCCCCGCCCGCGGCGCGGAGCTTTTCGGCTTTCTCGCCGAAGTATTCGGCGGTGAACGGCCCCTCCCCCACGCAGGTGGAGTACGCCTTCATGATGCCGATGGACCTATCGAGCTTGAGATTGGGCACTCCCGCCCCGATGGGCGCGTATGCCGCAATGGTCGAAGAACTCGAGGTATAGGGCAGGATACCGAGGTCGATATCGCGGAGGGCGCCGAGCTGGGCCTCGAAGAGGATGCGCTTGCCCGCCGCATTCGCCTCGTTGAGATAGAGGCCGACGTCGCAGATATACTCCTTCAGAGGCTCGCCGTACACCTTGAAGTACTCCTCGATCTCCTCTACGGTCACGGGCGCGTGGCCGTACCCCCCCGCGACGGTGAGGTTCTTCCACTCGACGATATCCTTGATCTTCTCTTTGAGGATTTCGGGATGGAGAAGTTCCCCCATGCGGAAGGACTTTTTCATGTAACGGTCGGCATAGGCGGGTGCGATGCCGCGGCGGGTGGAACCGAACTTCTTGCCCGCGAGCCTGTCCTCCTCAAGGCAGTCGAGAAGAACATGGTAGGGCATGGTGATCTCCGCCCTGTCCGAAATTTTGAGGTTTTCGGAGGTGATGCGGATGCCCTGTGCGCGAAGGCGCGCCATCTCCTCGGCAAGGTGCCTGATATCCACCACCATGCCGAGACCGAGAACGTTGACGACGTTCTCGCGCAGGATGCCCGAGGGAAGAAGATTGAGGACGAATTTGCCCCGTTCGTTGATGACGGTGTGCCCCGCGTTGTTTCCTCCCTGATAGCGGCAGACGATATCGTAATCGGCGGAGAGAAGGTCCACCATTCTCCCCTTTCCCTCGTCTCCCCAGTTGATCCCGCAAATGGAAGTGAGCATCTTACAATCTCCTCTCGTTTACGGCGCACGGGAAAGCGCGCCCAAACAAAATTACGCATTATTATACAATGACCGCGCGGCGCTTGTCAAGCGAACAAGGGGGGATTTCCGCGAAAAAGAGCGGAAGCGCGCACGATGCGCGCACACGCAAAGCACGCCCGTACCCGTGCGCACCCCGCGCCCGCCCCCGCTCCCGCGCGAGAAATGCCGACATATTGCGCTTTTTGCAGTTTTTTGGAAATCGTTTGCAGAAAAGGCATTTTCTTTACAAATTTTTTGCGAAAAAGTATTGACTTTTTTTCGTTCATCCTGTAAAATAATAAAAATGGGTATGGGAGGAAAAGGTATGTATTGCAGAGATTGCGGGGAGAAACTCACTCTTCGCTTCCTTGAGAACGAGGGGCTTGTGCCCTACTGTCCCAAGTGTGAAAAATTCAAGTTCCCCTTCTTCCCCGTCGCCGTCTCCATGGTGGTCGTGAACCGTGCGGAAAACAAGATCATGCTCGCAAACCACGTCGGCGACGAGGACTATAAGCTGTTTGCCGGCTATATCAAGAAGGGCGAGAGCGCGGAGAAGGCGATCCCCCGCGAACTCAAGGAGGAGACGAACCTCGGCGCCGTAAAATGGAAATACCTCGGCTCGCGCTATCACGATGCCAAGGATATCCTCATGCTCGGGTTTCTCGTCACCGCCGAAGAGGGAGAGCTGCGGCTCGGGGAAGAGATCGCCGAGGCGCATTGGTGCGGGTACGACGAAGCGCGGGAGATCATCCGTAAAAATTCGACGGCGGAATACTTCCTCGGGCTTGCCCTTCAAGAACTCGCCAGAAAAAAATAAGCGGAAAACGCGGCAAGACGCCGCGTTTTTTCATACAAGTCCCGAAATTTCCTTTTTCAGCCGCTCGATGATTTTCTTCTCGAGGCGGGATATGTAGCTCTGCGAGATGCCGAGCGCATCGGCGACGTCCTTTTGCGTCATCTCCTCCCTGCCCCCGAGACCGAACCGCATATACATGATCTTGCGCTCCCGCTCGGGGAGCTTTTTGAGCGCCTCGGCGAGGAGTTCCTTCTCGACGCCCGCCTCCACTCCCCCGTACACCGTGTCGCTGTCCGTGCCGAGGACGTCCGAGAGGAGGAGTTCGTTTCCCTCGAAATCGGTGTTGAGAGGCTCGTCGAAGGAGACCTCGCTCTTCAGCTTTACCGTACGCCGAAGATACATGAGGATCTCGTTCTCGATACAGCGGGAGGCGTAAGTTGCGAGTTTTATGTTCTTCTCCGCGCGGAAGGAACTCACCGCCTTGATGAGCCCGATGGTGCCGATGGAGATGAGATCGTCCGCCTCCACCCCCGTGTTCTCGAATTTGCGGGAGATATAGACAACGAGGCGCAGGTTGTGTTCAATGAGCTTCGCCTTGACCGTCTCCGCATCCTCCCCCGCCTCCAATTTGCGGAGCGCCTCCGCCTCCTCCTCGGGCGAGAGGGGCAGGGGCAGCGCCTCGCTTCCGCAGAGATAATGCACGACGTTCTCGCTTCCCCTTATCTTTTGCAGCCATGCTTTGAGCGCTATGAGGATCCTCATCCCATCCCTCCAATAAAGACGTATTCAAGATAAATTGATAGCTGCGGCTCCCGATCTCCCCCACCGTAAAATAGACCCCATCCCGCTGTTTTGTCCCGTTCGGGGTTACGATCTCCATCCGCTCGCAGAGAAAAACGGGGCTTTCGCGGGTGCCGTTTACCGTTGCGATCTCCATCCTCCCCACCGCTCCTTTCCCCCCGAAGAGGGCGAGCGCGGCGACGGGAGAAAGCACGCACACGGGCTGCCCGCGGAAGAGGAGCAGGTTGCCGCTGTCCGCAAGGCCCCTCCACCCGACCCGCTTGCCGCACGCCTCGAGGGTGCAATCGAGGAGTGCGCTGTGCAGTTTGCGGTAACGGTACGCCGCCCGCCCGCCCCACACGCCGAAACAGACAAAGATGCCCGCAAGGGAAAGGACGAGGGCGACGGGAGCGCGCTCCACGAGAAAGCCGTTCCCCTCCGCGTACTCCGTACCGAAAAAAGAATAGAGGGCGGTGAGGATCCCGCCGAGCGCGAAGGTGCCGAGAAAGAAGGCGGCCTCCGCGGCGAGGGTCCCCTTTACGCCGCCCTTTTTTACGGCAATGAGGGGGAGCGCCGCCCCGCCCGCGAACTTCACAAAATACGCCGCCCACACGGGAAGGGGCAGGAGCGGGAAGACGACCGCCTCCGCGGCCCCCACGGCAGCGGCGAACGGCAGGCGCAGCGGCCCGCTCTTCACCCGCGCACAGCATGCGGCGAGATACAAGAGAAGCCCGTCGAGCAAAAAATTTTCCGCGAACGCGTACTCCCAATAGACGACCATCGTCCCCTCTCCGTTGCGTGAAATTATAAATCCTTTCGCGGGCGGAAAAAGAGAAAAGGCTGTCGAAAAAAGGCAAATCGGGACGGACGTTTTCGGCGGTTTCGGCGGGGAAGGGCACAAAAAGTATACGGCTCCGTAAATATTCACGGACGAAAAAGGCATATTTTTCGGGACAAGCACATAAAATCGGTTGATAACTTTCGGTGGAAAACTCTATATATGCACCGAAAATCCACACGCTTGCGGGAGGAGATGCACAAAAGATCGGAAAAGTTATCCACAATTTTATCCACTTCGGGGGCGGTCTTATCCACTTTTCGACAAAATCCGCCCTTTTTCGGGGAAATTCGGCATGCAGCCTATCCACAAAAGGAATTTTTCGGTGGAAATTATTTTTGACGCCCAAAATCCGTTGACAAACGAAAACCGAGGGATTATAATAGGTGAGTACAAACGGAGCGGGCCTCCCCTCTCCCACGTATTGTAAGAACAGAATATCTGCATCCATAGCTCAATTGGATAGAGCGTCGGTCTACGGAACCGAAGGCTAGGGGTTCGAGTCCCTTTGGTTGCACCAAAAGAGTAATCCGAATCGTTTCCTTGTAACAAGTGAACGGTTCGGATTTCCTTTTTGCTTCAAGGAATAGACATAGAGAAAAATTTAACGTAGCGGGAGGTGGCGGAAAAACTTCTCATTTCCGAAAGGACGGTTTCCAAATGGGAAACGGGATACGGCTTACCCGAAGTAAGTTTATGGATTTTTTAGTTCCGTCTCCTTGCCTTTTGCGGCGCTCTGTGCTATAATACCCTCGGAAATGCGGGGTACCTATGAAGTATGTCAAACTTGTGCTGTCCGGGCTTTTGATCGTCATCACCGCTTGCGAAGCCGTTATCTACGGCTTTCTCGGCTATATGTACCTTTGGCTCTTCTACAGTCTTCTGTACCTCGCGATCGGGTTATTCCAGAGATTCCGCAAGTCCTCCGTTGGGTTGCAGGTCCTCTCGCTCTCCTATATCGCCCTCCCCTTTGCGGGCCTCACCGTCTACGGCGCCATAGTGGGATTTACGCAACTCACGCAACTCTTTTATATTATCTTCCTCATCGCGCTCGCCCTCGCTTTGGGCTGGGAGATCTTCTCGCTCTGCCTTGTCGCCAAAGAAAAATCGGACGAGAAAAAGCAGAAATAGCGGGACGGATTTCTCTATATGGGATAGAGATACAAATCGGGATCGGTCGGGATCCCGATTTTTTTATGGATTTTACTTGACAATCCAAGCGGAAAAGTATATAATGTAAGAAAAGTAATACTTTTAGGAGAAAACAATGGATAACTTTCCCGAAGGCAAGTATCTCGCCACCGTAAAAATCGGCCCCAAGGGGCAGATCGTCATCCCGAAAGAGGTGCGTGAAATGTTCTCGCTGAAAGCGGGTGACGCGCTTCTTCTCATGGCGGACAAAAACCAAGGCGTCGCGTTGCAACCCTTTTCGTATGCGGAATCCTTTTGGAACGCCGTCAAACAGGTCAAGGAGGGAGAGACGTGAGTATGTACGCGCTCGAAGTCGAAAACCTGAAAAAAGTCTACCCGCAATTTACGCTCGGGGGTATTTCTTTCTCGATCGGGATAGGGCAGATCGCGGGGCTGATCGGGCAGAACGGCGCGGGAAAAAGCACGACGCTCAAATCCATCATGCGGCTCCTCCCCTGCGAGGGAACGGTCGACGTGTTCGGAAAGGACTTTTCCGGGGAGGAAAACGCGGTCAAGGAACTCATCGGCTATGTCGGCGGCGGGTTTCGGTTCTATCCGAATAAGTCGCTGTCCGCCGTCTCCGAGGCGGTCTCCCGCTTTTATCCGCATTGGGACGGGGAGGCGTTCGGACGCTATGCAAAGGAGTATGCGCTCGTCCTCACAAAGAAAGTGCGGGAACTCTCGGAGGGCATGAAGATCAAATTCGCCCTCGCGCTCGCCCTCTCCCACGGTGCGAAGCTGCTCCTACTCGACGAGCCGACGAGCGGCCTCGATCCCCTCTCGCGCGAAGATTTTTGCGATACCCTGCTCTCTCTCAAAAAGCGGGGGGTGACCGTGCTGTTTTCCACACACATTACTTCCGACCTCATGCGCGTTGCCGATCGGATCCTCTACCTCTCGGAGGGGGCGCTCCTCGCGGACGAACCGCTTTCCGTCCTCCTCGGGCGATACCGGATCGGGACGTTTCCGTCGCGGGAGGAAGCACAGGCGGCGGGGGCAGTCGGCGTAAAGGAAGTCAAGGACGGGTTCGAGGGGTTGACCGCGGGAGACGGGCGCGAGGCCACGCTCGATGAGATCATGATCCACCTCGAATGGGAAAGGAGACAGGCATGAAAGCGCTCATCCAAAAAGAATTTTCACTCTGTCTGTAACCGACGGCTTACGTCTTTCTCTGTTTTGCGGCGCTCGTCTTCGTGCCGAACTACCCCTATGAAGTGATCTTTTTCTTTTCGGGGCTTTCTGTTTTCTTTACCTGCATGGCGGCGAGGGAAAACGGGGATCCGACGTTTACCTGCTCCCTCCCCGTAAAAAAGAAGAGTATCCCCCTTGCACGCATCTTGGTTGCCTTATTCTTTCAGTGCGCGCTTCTGCTCCTGACCGCTCTCTGCATTGCGGTCAAGCAAACCGTTTTCCCCGAAACGCTGCTTGTAAATTCTGCGGGCAACAGCGCAAACCTCGCCTTTTGCGGCTTCGGCGGGCTTGTATTGGGGGCATTCAACCTCACATTCTTCCCTTTGCACTTCCGTGATCCGAACAAAATCGGCGTGCCGTTTGTGATTGCGGCGGCGGTGCAATTCCTCCTTATCGGCGCCGTGATCGTAGTAAGGCATTTGCCTTTTTATACTCCCCTCTGTTCTCCCGATCCCGCCTATTTCGGCATAAAACTCGCCGTTTTGTTCCTCGGGCTCTTCCTGTATTGCGCGATGACGGCGCTCGCCGCTCTGCTCTCCGCGAAGAGATTCGAGCGGGCGGACCTGTAACGCCGCATAACTTTTGCCCGATTGCAGAAAATGCAGTCGGGTCTCTTTTTATGGAAAATCAGACGATTTACTTCAAACATGCGCCGCGCATCGTTGCGACGAGTACGATCGCCGGCCCGAAGGAGTGTGCGGGCGTGATCGGGCGGTACGTCGAGACGGCGCTCGCCGACGACACGTTCGGCGAAAGTACCTATGAAAAGGCGGAGTGCAAGATGCTTACGCACGTCATCGGCGGCGCGATCGGAAACGCGGGGCTCTCTCCTTCCGATATCGACATGATCGTTTCGGGGGATCTCCTCAACCAGATCATCTCGGCGAGCTTCGCGGCACGGGAGTTCCCCGTCCCCTTTCTCGGCGTATACGGCGCCTGCTCCACCATGGCGGAGGCACTCGCGGCTGCGGCAACCTTTGTGGACGGCGGGTATATACGGCGGGCGGTCGCGGCGACGGGCAGCCACTTCTCCTCGGCGGAGCGGCAATACCGCTACCCTCTCGAGCTGGGGTGTACCCGTCCTCCCCAATCCCAATGGACGGTGACGGGAGCGGGGGCGGCCCTTGTCTCCCGCGAGGGGGACGGCGTGAAGATCCTCTCCGCGACCCTCGGGAAGGTGGTGGACTTCGGCATTACCGACGTCAACAACATGGGCGCCGCCATGGCGCCCGCCGCGGCGGATACCATCCTCACCCACTTCCGCGCGACAAAGGAGGAGGCGGGGGCGTACGATCTCATCGTGACGGGCGATTTGGGCGCACTCGGCAGCCGTATCCTCAAGGACCTCACGTGGGAAAAGGGGCTGGATATCTCCGCAAACCATGTGGACTGCGGGGAGATCGTCTACAATGTGATAGAGGACGAGTTTCAGGGCGGAAGCGGAGCGGGGTGTTCGGCGGTCGTCCTCAACTCCTACCTCTATTCCAAACTCATGACGGGGAGTTTGAAGCGCATTCTCTTCGTGGCGACGGGCGCGCTCCTCTCCACCGTCTCCTCGGGACAGGGGGAGAGCATCCCCTGCATCGCACACGCCGTCACATTGGAGAGATAAGGAGGACTATGTTTGCACTCGATATTGCATGGATGTTTCTGAAGGCGTTCGCGGTGGGCGGGCTTATCTGCACGGTGGCGCAAGTCGTCATCAATTTTACGGACCTCACGGCGGGGAAGATCCTCGTTCTCTTCATGCTCGCGGGGGTCGTTTTGACGGCGCTCGGGCTATACGGCCCCCTCGTGGAATTTGCGGGAGCGGGGGCGACGGTGCCCATTTCGGGGTTTGGATATCTGCTCGCAAACGGCGCGATGAAGGGAGCGCAGGAGGGATTGTTCGAGGCGCTGACGGGTCCTCTCGCCGCGGCGAGCGCGGGCGTCTCCGCTGCCGTCATTTTCTCCTTTTTGATGGCGCTGTTGTTCCGCTCCCGCACCAAATTCAACTGACCTTCTTTTCTCGTGCCGCGGGCGCAAAAAAGGCATGGCAAAAGGGCGCCGTATTCGGCGCCCTTTTGCGATTTTCTTACCCCATTCCCCTATTTTGCGTTATTCGTCCTCTTCTTCCTCGGGAAGCTCGACGTTGTGGTAGACGTTCTGCACGTCGTCGTTTTCCTCCAATTTATCGAGCATTTTGCGGAAAGTCTCGAGCTTATCCGCGGGAAGTTCGATCTTGTTCTGCGGGATCATCGTAAGCTCCGCCTGCAGGAATTCAAGCCCCTTTTCCTCGAGGTATTTGCGCGCCTCGGAGAAGGCGGAGACGGAGGTGTAGATCTCGAAGACGTCCTCTTCCGTCACCACGTCGTCCGCGCCCGCTTCGATGGCGAGTTCGGTGATATCGTCCTCCGAAAGCTCGGGGGTGTGTTCCACGACGATGAGGCCCTTGTTGTCGAACATATAGGAGACGGAGCCCGTCGTGCCGAGGGAGCCGCCGTGCTTACTCATGATCGCGCGGATATCCCCCGCCGTGCGGTTGGTGTTGTCGGTGAGGGTCGAGATGATGACGGCCGCGCCACCGACGCCGTACCCCTCATAGGTAAGCTCCTTGTATTCGCGGTCACCGAGTTCCCCCGCGGCGCGCTTGATGGAGCGCTCGATATTGTCGTTGGGCATGTTGTTCGCCTTCGCCTTGGCGATGACGTCCGCGAGTTTGGAGTTGGTCGCGGGGTTGGGATTCCCCTTCGCGGCAACCGCAAGCTCCCGCCCGATCTTGGTGAAGAGCTTGCCGCGCGCGGCATCCGCCTTCCCCTTCTTTGCCTGTATGTTGTGCCATTTGCTGTGACCTGACATAAAATCACCTCCGAATGTTTTCGATTTTGTTCATGGTTACGGTAACTCGTGGGCGTACCCCCACCCCTACCCCGCACGCTTGCGCGGGGAAAGCGGGAAGGGGCTACCTCTTCAGCTGATACATGAGGATGCCCGCGGAGACGGCGGCGTTCAGGCTCTCGGTGCCCGCCATCGGGATGCCGACGGTGCAGTCCGCACGTCTTCGTACCGCCTCCGAAAGACCGTTCCCCTCGTTGCCGATCGCAATGCAGAACCGCGCCGGCGGGACGAACGAGAACACGTTCTCCCCTCCCATGTCCGCCGCGATGACGGGGATATCCCCCAAAACGCCGAGCAGTTCTTCCCGCGTGCCGCGCATGAGTTTTACGCGGAATACCCCACTCATGCTTGCCCGCACGCTCTTGGGCGAGAAGGGGTCGGCGCAGTCGGCGAGGTACAGTTCCCTATAACCCGCCGCGGCCGCCGTCCGCACGATCGCGCCGACATTGGCGGGGTCCGCAAGCCCGTCGAGAAAAAGGCAGCTCCCTTCGGGCGGGGCGGGAAGACACTGCGGGATCTTCACTTCGGCGGCGATGCCCTGCGGGGTCTTCTCGTCGCAGACGGAGGCGAAGGCGTCTTTCCCCAAGATGACGGCGGGGGCGCCGTACGTCTCGCCCGCATAGCCCTCGCGGACGGCGATGCGCACGATCTCCATGCCGCATGCCGCGCATTCGGAGACCATTTTTCCGCCCTCGACGAGGAAGGTCCCCCGCTCTCTCCTCCCCTTTTTCTCCTTGAGGGAAGCGAGTTCGCGGACGGTGGGATTTTGCTTGGACAGGATGACCATACCGTGTGAAAAAAGCCTTTCGCTGAAAGGCTTTTTCTGATTACAGCGCGGCTTTCGCCCTGTTGCAGAGTTCTGCGAAGGCGGGTGCGTCGGTCGCGGCGAGGTCGGCAAGGATCTTGCGGTTGAGGCCGATCCCCGCGACTTTC
>CANRFW010000056.1 GCA_947630035.1 uncultured Clostridia bacterium
GGTGGGCAAGACCTGCCCCCTTTGAAGGGGGCGGGGTAGGGGTGGGGGTTGTCCATGATTTATGCGAACCCCCTCAGTCACGCCAAAGGGCGGCGTGACAGCTCCCCCAAAGGGGGGAGCCAAGAGGTAACTGAATGTAACTGTCCCAAGCGGGGGAGCTAAGGGGGTGCGCGGGGTGTAACAGCTCCCCCAAAGGGGGGAGCCAAGGGGTAACTGAACGTAACTGTCCCAAGCGGGTGCGCGGGGTGTAACAGCTTCCCAAGGGGAAGGCGCGGGAAAAATCTCAAAAAATAATCCCCGCGGAGGTTGCGGGGATCGTTAGTGCAGACTATTCAAAAATCGGTTTAAGAGCAGTTTTTGGTCGGGGTTGAGGGTCGAGAGTTTGTCGGCGGTCAAGTCCTCCTCGGCGGGTTTTGCAAAGAAGTCCTGAATGGTAATTCCAAGCCCCCAACAAATATGGTCGAGGTACTCGATCGTGGGGCTTTTTTCGCCGCGTTCCAATTGATAAATATAGGTGGGGGAGACGCCCGCCAAATTCGCAAGCGCATTCTGTTTTAAGTTTCTTTCTTCCCTTAATTCCCGAATTCGGTTTCCGATTTCTTTTCGGTCCATGTTCTACCTCCTTTGTTTCAACTTTAGTTATAGTCTATTTTCCATTTTCGGGGCAAAATAAAACTATTGTGTTGACAAATTAAAACTATCGTGTTATAATCTTCACACTATAATTTAACAAAGTGGGAGAAGATCATGCCTGCCGAAACTTTGAGAAATGCGAGGAAAAACAAAGCGGATGAGTTCTACACGCAGCTTTCCGATATCGAAGCGGAATTGAAGCACTACAAGGAACAGCTCCGCGGAAAGGTCATCTTCTGCAACTGCGACGACCCGTATGAGAGCAACTTTTTCAAATACTTTGCAATCAACTTCAATGCTTTGGGTCTCAAAAAGCTCATTGCGACCTGCTACGATACGTCGCCCATTGCCTATACGCAGCTCTCCCTTTTCGGCGACGAAAAGACGACGCCCAACAAAAACCGCCATGCTTACAAGATCGAGATCGCCGAAGTGGGGGACTACAACGGGGACGGCGCAGTCGATTTAAGCGACATCGAGTGGCTCTTGAAAAACAAGAAGAATACTCTCTCCCTCCTCAAGGGGAACGGGGACTTCCGCTCCGAGGAGTGCGTGGAACTCCTGAAAGAGGCGGACATTGTGGTTACAAACCCGCCCTTTTCCCTCTTCCGCGAGTACGTCGCACAGCTTGTGGAATACGGAAAGAAGTTCCTCATCATCGGAAACAAAAACGCCATAACCTATAAAGAAATATTTGCATTGATACAAGCCCAAAAACTATGGCTCGGCTACCGTAATATCAACGCCGATATGTGGTTTATCGTGCCCGAAAACTACGCCTATGAAAAGGTCGTAGGCGGGCAGAAAGTCAAGCATATCATGGGGTGTTGGTTTACCAACTTGGATACGACCAAACGGCATGAGGTCTTGCTTCTCTATAAGAAATACTCTCCCGAGGAGTTTCCGAAATACGATAACTACGACGCGATAGAGGTTGGGAAAACTTCGGATATTCCGTATGATTATGATGGCGTAATGGGCGTACCCATTACTTTTCTCGATAAATATAACCCCGAACAATTTGAGATATTGGGACTTGATGACCATAGAGTATCATGGCGAGGAAGGGGACCCGATTTGAACGGGAAAACATTGTATCGCCGCATTATTATTCAAAGGAGAAAATAAATGAAAATCGAATTGCATGAGATCACGGTCGGCGAGATCGCAAAAAATTACGCCGATAACGCCGAGGAGGGGGTCGTCGGCTACGGCGGCAAACTCAATATCCGTCCCAAATATCAGCGCGAGTTTGTGTATGACTTCGAAAAGCGGGACGCCGTCATCGATACCATTGTGAAGGGGTTCCCGCTCAACGTCATGTATTGGGCGAAGAATGAGGACGGCACCTTCGAAGTCCTCGACGGGCAGCAGCGGACGATCAGTTTCTGCCAATATGTGGCGGGCGATTTCTCAATCAACAGCCGCGGGTTCGGCAACTTGACAAAGCCCGAGCAACAGCGAATTACGGATTATAAAGTCCTCGTCTACTTTTGCGAGGGGGACGAGGACGAAAAGCTCGCTTGGTTCAAGATCATCAACATTGCGGGAGAAAAACTCACCGAGCAGGAACTCCGCAACGCAACGTACACGGGGCCGTGGCTCTCCAACGCGAAGACCGTTTTCAGCAAGACGGGCTGCTCGGCCTACCTCCTTGCCAAGGATTATGTGAACGGCTCGCCTATCCGACAGGAGCTTTTGGAAGTTGCGCTCGATTGGATGGGCAAGAGCCTCCGCCTCGGCGAGGGGAAGCGGGAGCCGGACGCGCATATCCGCGGCTACATGGCGGCGCACCAGCATGACCCCAACGCGAACGAATTGTGGACGTATTTCCGCAACGTCATCGAGTGGGTGAAGCTCACTTTCGTAAAATACCGCAAGGAGATGAAGGGGATAAACTGGGGGGCTCTTTACGACGAGTTTCGCGGGCAGACCTACGACACCGCGGCATTGGAGCAGAAGATCGCCGCACTCATGGCGGACGACGACGTAACCAACAAGAAGGGGATCTATCCCTATGTTCTCACGGGAAAGGAGAAGTCGCTCAATATCCGTGCGTTCACCGAGACCCAAAAGCGGCAAGCCTACGAGAGGCAGGGCGGAATTTGCCCCTACTGCGCGGCGGAACACCGCGAGAAAATTCACTACGAGATCGGCGAAATGGAGGGGGACCATATCGTCCCGTGGCACGAGGGCGGAAAGACGGACGTCGGCAACCTGCAAATGCTGTGCAGGGAACACAACCGCCAAAAGGGCGGGCGGTAAACCGTAACAACAAAAGGGAGAGGGGAGGCGCATAGCCTTCCTTCTCTTTGTCTTCTCTCACGATTTCCCGCGAAATTTTCCGAAACCCCGTTCAATGATTGGACGAATGCAAAAAGTTGTGCTATAATATCCGTGATTTTGAAGAAAAACGGAGCGGTTATGGCAAAGAACGAAGGGTTCGTAAATGAGATCGCCGATATCGAATCGGACTTCCCCCGGTGGTATACCGACGTGGTGGTCCGCACAAAACTTGCGGACTACGGTCCCGTAAAGGGGACGATGGTCATCCGTCCCTATGGGTACGCCATCTGGGAGAACATTCAGCGGGAACTCGATGCCCGCTTCAAGGCGGCAGGCGTGGAGAACGCCTACTTCCCCCTCCTCATCCCGATGAGTTTCATGACGAAGGAAGCGGAGCATGTGGAGGGCTTTGCCCCCGAAGTTGCCGTTGTCACCCATGCGGGCGGCGCGAAACTCGAGGAGCCGCTCGTGGTACGGCCGACGTCGGAGACGGTCATCGGGCACATGTTCGGCAAGTGGGTGGAGAGTTGGAGGGACCTCCCTCTCCGCCAGAACCAATGGTGCAACGTGATGAGGTGGGAAAAGACCACCCGCCCCTTCCTCCGCACGAGCGAATTCTTGTGGCAGGAGGGACACTCGGTGTATGCGACGGGGGAGGAGGCGGAAGCGGAGACCCTCGCCATGCTCGCCCTCTATGCGGAGTTTGCAAAGAACGTGCTGTGCATGCCCGTGCTTACGGGGCGCAAAACGGAGAAAGAGAAGTTTGCGGGCGCCGTCGCCACCTACGGCATGGAGGCGATGATGCACGACGGCAAGAGCTTGCAGTCGGGCACCACCCACTACATGGGGCAGAACTTTGCGAAGGCATTCGGCGTGCAGTTTACCGATAAAGACGGCGCACTCAAATACGGCTACACGATGAGTTACGGCGTTTCGACCCGCCTCATCGGCGCACTCATCATGACGCACGGTGACGCCCGCGGGCTCGTCCTCCCGCCTCCCGTCGCGCCCGTGCAGGTCGTGATCGTCCCCATCGCCATGAAAAAGGAGGGGGTGCTTGAAGCGGTCGGCGCCCTCGCGGAACGCCTCAAAAAGGCGGGGATCAAGGTGAAGGTGGACGACACGGACAACTCCCCGGGGTGGAAATTCAACGAGTGGGAGATGAAGGGGGTGCCCCTCCGCATCGAACTCGGCCCGCGGGATATCGAGGCGGGGAAACTTACTTTCTTCCGCCGCGATACCTGCGAAAAAGGGGAGATGGGGTCGGAAAACTGCGAGGAAGCCGTGAAAGAATTGCTCGGCGCGATCTCCGTAAACCTCTATGAAAAAGCCAAGAAACGCATGGAGGAGCGCATTGTAAACGCCCAAACGTTGGATGAACTCCTCGCGGGCGTGGACGGCGGGAACTTCGTGCGTGCGGGTTGGTGCGGCGAGCGCGCCTGCGAGGACAAGGTGAAGGACTTTGCGCAGGCGACCGCGCGCGTGATGGACGAAAAGAACGATATGCCCGTGTGCGTCTGCTGCGGCAAGAAGGCGAAGCGCACCGTGTTTTTTGCAAGAGCGTACTGAGTTCGCACAAAATCTTTTGTGCCTCATACCTGCCCCCTTTGAAGGGGGCGGGGCAGGGGTGGGGGTTGAACTCTATCCTTCGGCGCAAAATCTTTTGTGCGAGGAAAGTTGCCCTTATGGGAAACCGAATTGGTCCTCTCAATCGCTTGCCCGAACAATAAGCCTGCGGTGGCGTTGCAAATTGGGTCGCGCAGCGGAGGGAAACCCTCCTCGCGCAAGTAGTTTATAGCAAAGGGCACGGTCGTCCCTCATTCCGAACGGAGCCGTAGGCGAAGTGAGTGAATCTTAAGATACACTCGGCTCCTACGGAGCCTCGGTATGAGGGAGGCCCTCGCCACAAAGAAAGCCTTACCCTTCCGTCGGAATGACGCCCCGAGGGCGTCCGCGCGGAACACGCAAACCGCACTCCGCGGAGGGCGGGTCGTATAAAACAAAGAGGTATTGTATGAAGCATCTCGATATCGTGAAGGCGTTGCAGCCCGAAAACGAAGGCAAAGAGGCGGTCGTGTGCGGCTGGGTACGCACCTTCCGCGACTCGGCGAACGTCTCCTTTCTCGAACTTTCGGACGGCACGAGTTTCAAAAAATTGCAGGTCGTCATCGATAAATCCGCCCTCGCGGTCGATCCCGAGTGTACCAAACTCGGCGCGTCGGTCGCCGTAAAGGGCGCCCTCGTCAAGGCCTACAAGGGGGAGGGGAACGAGCTGAACGCCGTAAGCGTAGCCCTCCTCGGGAAGAGCCCCGCCGACTATCCCATCCAAAAGAAGCGCACCACCCTCGATTATTTGCGCGGCATCCCGCACCTGCGTCTCCGCACAAACACCTTTCAGGCAGTCTTCCGCGTGCGCTCGGTGGCGGCGCAGGCTATTCACCGCTACTTCCACGAGAACGGGTATTATTACGTAAACACCCCCCTCATCACGGCGAGCGACTGCGAGGGCGCGGGGGAAATGTTCCGCGTGACCACCCGCCCGTGGAACGCGCAGGCGAAGTCCGAGGGCGAGTATTATAAAGAAGATTTCTTCGGCGTAAAGGCGGGGCTTTCCGTCTCGGGGCAGCTCGAGGGGGAGGTCGCGGCGACGGCGCTCGGCAAAATCTACACCTTCGGCCCCTCCTTCCGCGCCGAGAACTCCAACACGACGAGGCACCTCGCCGAGTTCTGGCATATCGAACCCGAGGTGGCGTTTGCGGAACTGCCCGATGTCATCGAGATCGCGGAGGACCTCTTGAAGTACCTCATAAAAGCGGTGCTTACGGAGTGCCCCGAGGAGCTGAAATTCTTCGATTCCTTTGTGGAGAAGGGGCTGCTCGAAAAACTCAACCATGTGGCAACGAGCGACTTCGCCGTCTGCACCTACACCGAGGCGATCGGGATCCTCGAAAAGAAGAACGCGGACTTCCGTTTCCCCGTGCATTGGGGGAGCGACCTGCAGTCCGAGCATGAGAAATACCTCACCGAAGAGGTCTTCAAGCGCCCCGTGTTCGTCACCGATTACCCCAAGGAGATCAAGTCTTTCTACATGAAGCAGAATGCCGACGGGAAGACGGTCGCGGCGACGGACCTCTTGGTCCCCAGGATCGGGGAGATCATCGGCGGGAGCGAGAGGGAGGCGGACTATACGAAGCTCGTTGCCGCCATGGACGCCCGCGGCATGGACAAGAGCGCCTACAAACAGTATCTCGACCTGCGCATTTTCGGCACGGTGCCGCACGGCGGATTCGGGCTTGGGTTCGAGCGGTTCGTCATGTACGTCACGGGCATGGAGAACATCCGCGACGTCACGCTCTTCCCCCGCAGCGTAAAGAATATCATGTAAAAAAATCCCGCCCGAGCCTCTCGCCCGAGCGGGTTTTTCCGACCCCATGTATTCATTTTGAGAAAAAATCCTCCCCCGCGGGAATCAGGCGGGGGAGGGTTTTTCAGGCGTTTTTGCCGCTTAAAACGGCCTCGAGCATGGAGAGCATCTTGTCGATATCGATGGGCTTTGCGAGGTGCCCGTTCATGCCCGCCTCGGCGGCGCTCCGCTTGTCTTCCTCGAAGGCGTTCGCCGTCATGGCGATGACGGGGATCTCCGCCTTCTTTCTGTCTTCGAGGGCGCGGATGGCGCGGGTCGCCTCGTACCCGTTCATGATGGGCATCTGCACGTCCATGAGGACGAGGTCGTAGTGCCCCGCTTCCGCCTGCCCGAGCATTTCGACGGCGATCTTGCCGTTCTCCGCACTCTCCACTTCGAAGCCCGCTTCGGTGAGAATTTCCTCCGCGATCTCGCGGTTGAGTTCGTTGTCCTCCGCGAGGAGGATGCGCTTGCCGCGGAAGGGGAGTTCCTTCTTTTCCTCTTCCGGCTTCTTCTCCTCGGCGCGCTTGCCGAGACTGCGCTCGAGGGCGCGGTGCAGGTCGGTCGCGAAGAGGGGCTTGCTCACAAATCCCGTCACGCCCGCCGCGCGCGCATCCTGCTCGATATCCGACCAATCGTAGGCGGACATGAGGATGATGGGGGACTCGTCCCCGATGATGGCGCGGATCTGCCGCACCGTTGCGATGCCGTCCATATCGGGCATCGACCAGTCCACAATGTAGACCTCGAAGGGGTGCCCGAGTTCGATCGCCTCGGCGGTGCGGACGACCGCCTCCTTCCCCGTGACCGTCCACTCGGCGTGCATGCCGATCTGCCGCAGCATCTTGGAGACGCTCTGGCAGGAGACGAGGTCGTCGTCCACGACGAGGGCATAGAAGCCCTGCAGCTCCGGCAGGGTGCAAGGCTCGGGGGCGGAGTCCACGAAGCGGAGTTCGAGGACGACCGTAAACTCGGAGCCTTTGCCCTGTTCGGTCTCCACGGTGATGGTGCCGCCCATCATGTCTACAATATTCTTGGTGATCGCCATCCCCAGCCCCGTGCCCTGAATGCCGCTCACGGTGGAGTTGCGCTCGCGGGTGAAGGGGTCGAACACCGTCTTGGCGAACTCTTGGCTCATGCCGATGCCCGTGTCGCTCACGCTGAATTCGTATCTCCCGTACCCCTCCTTTTCGCAGGGCTTTTGGGTGATGCGGATGGAGACGGAGCCGCCGCTCTTCGTAAACTTGATGGCGTTGGAAGTGAGGTTCAGGAGGATCTGGTTGAGGCGGAGCTTGTCGCAATAAACCTCCTCGTTGACGATGTCCACCGTGTCGATGAAGAGTTCCATGTGCTTGGCATGGATATCCGATTGGATGATATTGCGGATGCCCTGCAGGATATCGGCGAGGTTCTCGGGCCGGTCTTCTATGTGGACTTTCCCCGATTCGATACGGCTCATGTCGAGGACGTCGTTGATGAGGGAGAGGAGGTGGTTGGACGCCTGCGAGATCTTCGCAAGATAGTCGAGGGCGCGTTCGCGGTTGTCGAGATGGGCGGTCGCAAGCGCCGTAAACCCGATGATGGCGTTCATCGGCGTGCGGATATCGTGGGACATATTGTTGAGGAATACCGTCTTGGAGCGGTTGGCGGAGTCGGCGGCATGAAGGGCTTCGGAGAGTTCCTCCTTCTGCTGTTCGAGCTGCGCCGTCGCCTTGGCGATCTTCCTCTTCAGTTTGCGCTGGTTGACGGTGCGGAAGACGAGCATGGCGATCGCAAAGAGGAGGAGGCAGACCCCCGCCACGATGATTGCGATATAGCCCGGGTTACGGCGCAAAAAGGCGAGGAGCCCGCCCTCCGCGTCGGGACGGAACTTTGTCACCTCCGCGGTGATGACGGCGGAGGAGGCGGCGCGGTCAAATGCCGAGACGCATTTGTTGAGAACGGTGAGAAGGGTGACGTCCTCGTCCGCCCGCACCCCAATGGAGTAGCTCGTCGAGGCCTCGCCGATGAGTTCGGAGGTGAGATCGTTCCGCGTATCCTCCCAGATGAAGAGTTCGGCGACGTAGGAGAGGGCGATGGTCGCATCGCAATCGCCGTTTTTCACGGCGCGGATGCTCTCCGCGAGGGAGTCGTAATATTGGAGTTTCGCGTCCCCCAAATCGGCGTAGTCGGCGAGGTAATGGGAGTAGGCGTTGTCGGCATACCGTATCACGGCCATGCTCTTGATTTTACCCTTGAGATCCCGCCGCTTGATGAGGGTGTGGGTGGAACTGAAATAGCTGTCCGTGATCTTGTACCCGTCCGCCTCGGCAATGGAGAAGTCGTCCGCAAAGTCGATGACGATATCCGCGCTCTGCGCCTTCCGTTTATTTGTATACTCCTCGCGGTCCTTCACGGGGACGTATGCAAAGGTGAGGGAGACGGGGAGGCTCGCCGTCATCCTCTCGAAGAGGACGGGGAAGATGCCGCACGCCTTGCCGTCCTTATCGAAATAGGAGTAGGGGCGGCGGTCGGGATTCATGAGGACGGTGAGGGGAGTGCCCGAATCCTGTACGGACCGGAGATACGCCCGCTCCTCGGCGGAGAGGATCACGCTGCCCTTGCTGTCCGTCGAATAATATTTATTCTGGAGGACGTTCCGCCAATCGGGTTCCTGCAGGTCCATCGCCCTGATCGCCTCGTCGATACGGGCAATGAGGGCCTCGCCCGCTTCGTTGCGGCGGGTGCAGACGTAGAAGGGATTCGCATTGATGGATTCGATCAGCCACTCGTTTTCGAGGGCGCGGAGACCGCTCGTGACGATCCCGTCCACCTCTCCGCTCTGGAGGGCGGCGGCGAGTTCCGCCTCGGTGTCGTAGGTCTCTTGCCAATCGCAGTCGAAGCTGTTTTCGGCGGCAAAGCTCTTGAACGCGGCGTTCGCGGAATTCACCTTCAGCATGCCGACTTTCAGCCCGTTATACGTTTCGTAATTGCCCTTTTCGACCTTGTCGTTCCCCGCCTTCACCGTGAAGATCGTGGACTTCGTGCCGATATTCTCGGCGGAGAAGCAGAACAGCTCTTCCCGCTCCTCGCTGTAGGAGACGGAGGTGACGAGATCAAGCTCGCCGTTTTGCAGCATGGTGAGGCAGTCGTCGTACGATTTGTCGTATGCCTCATATTGATACTTCCACCCCGCGTGCCGCGCGAGGTGCTGTAAAAAATCGTACCCGTAGCCGCCGTAGCGCACGTTGGTTTCCTCGCCCGTCTTCTCGTGATAGCCCGAGAAAGCAAAATAGCCCACCTTCAGCGTCTCCGTTTGGGCGGCGGAGACGGCGAGAGGGAGGGCGGGGAAGACCGCCGCAAAGAGGAGAGCGGCGAAGAGGAGGGCGGGAAGAAGTTTTTTCCGTAGCATGGCGGAATCTCCTTGATTTTTTTCGGTGCAAAACGGTACAAAAAAACGGTTGTGCGAGACAACCGTCGGTGAGGATCGCCTCGCGGCGAAGAAAAATGGTGGAGCTAACGAGATTCGAACTCGTGACCTCTTGAATGCCATTCAAGCGCGCTACCAACTGCGCCATAACCCCGAAAGTCTTTTTGTTATGCTTTCATTCCGCTGAAAGTATGGTTATTGTACCAAAAAATCATCGGCTTGTCAAGAGGTTTTGGGCGGGTTCCGAAAAATAAAGTTTTCCTTACCCCATTCTTTCACCGCATTTTCATCGCAAGAGATTTGCTTTTCGCGTAAAATGTGTTATAATTAAGACAGAAAACAAAAAATGCGGTGAATTATGAGCTATTTGCGTCTTGAAAACGTGAGCAAAACCTATCAGGCGGGCAGCGTGAAAGTGGAGGCCCTGCGCGACATTTCCTTTGAGCTCGAGGACGGGGAATTTGTGATCGTGCTCGGCTCCTCGGGGGCGGGAAAGACCACCTTGCTCAACCTGCTCGGCGGCATGGACGGCGCGACGTCGGGCAAGATCGTTTTGGACGGAAAGGACGTGACGGCGCTTTCCCGCAAGGGGCTTGCCGAATACCGCAGAAACGACATTGGGTTCGTGTTTCAGTTCTACAACCTCATGCCCAACCTCACCGCGCTCGAGAATGTGGAGCTCGCCGTCGAGATCTGCAAAAACGCTTTGGATCCCGCGGCGGTGCTCGAAGAAGTGGGGCTGAAAGAGCGCTTCATGAACTTCCCCTCCCAGCTCTCGGGCGGGGAGCAGCAGCGCGTCTCCATTGCACGCGCCATCGCGAAAAATCCGAAGCTCCTCCTCTGCGACGAACCGACGGGCGCGCTCGACTATGCGACGGGGAAGAAGATCCTCAAATTGCTCTACGACATTTCGAGGGAGCGCAAACGCCTCGTGATCGTCGTCACCCATAACGCCGCCCTCAAGGACATGGCGGACAAAGTTATCCATATCAAGAGCGGACAGATCGAATCGATCGAGACGAACGCCTCGCCCGTGCCCATAGAGGAGATCGAATGGTGAAAACGTACCTCAAAACTTTTCCGCGCATGTTCAAGCGGCATGCGACGCGGCTCGTCTCCATTGTCCTCATGATCCTCGTGAGCGTCGGTTTCAGCGCGGGGATCGGGATGGCGAAGGACAAAATGGACTACGCGCTCGACCATATCTACAC
>CANRFW010000057.1 GCA_947630035.1 uncultured Clostridia bacterium
TAAAATGGGACGCAAGTTATG
Organism: uncultured Clostridia bacterium; assembly: GCA_947630035.1. Lineage (GTDB taxonomy): Bacteria > Bacillota > Clostridia > Christensenellales > Borkfalkiaceae > Gallimonas. The sequence continues at coordinate 22 of CANRFW010000057.1, forward strand.
TTCAACTTACGTCCCACTTGGCGCAGAAGACGAGATTCGAACTCGTGCTACCTTTCACAGGTACTACTCCCTTAGCAGGGGAGCCCCTTGAGCCTCTTGGGTACTTCTGCTCGTCGCGGCAAACTTCGCTTTGAACCCTTCGCGCTAAGGCGCAAAGGGTAAGTGCGCTCCGTTGCCGCTCCTCCTTCGCAAAAAATCTTTGTTTTGCAAATCTTTTTTGCGATAGCTGCGGATTTTTCAGTTTACAGCACGCCCTCGCCTTACGCTTTTCTTGCGAAAAGTTTCTGCGGAAGACGGCGCTCTTGCGGGCGGCCCGGGCCCGTAAGCCTTATCAATATACCATAAATTCTCGGCTTTGTCAAAGCATTCCCTCCGTCTCATCGAAAAAAATCAAAAAAAATTCGTCCGCCGTCTTGCGAACGTTCATAAAGTGTGTTAAAATGGTACAGGGGTAAGCTATGAATATCTGGCACGACATTGAGGAAGGCAGGATAAAACCCGGTAATTTCGAGGCACTCATCGAGATCCCGCGGGGCAGCAAGGCAAAGTATGAGTTGGACAAGGCCACGGGGCTGTTGCGGCTCGACCGCGTCCTCTACACGTCTACCGTCTATCCCGCGAACTACGGGTTCATCCCGCGTACCTATGCGGATGACGGCGATCCTTTGGACGTCCTCGTCCTCACCAACGAGACCATCTTCCCGATGACCCTCGTCAACTGCTATCCCATCGGGGTCATCAAGATGATCGACGGCGGCGCACTCGACGAGAAGATCATCGCCATCCCGTTCAAGGATCCCAATTACAACGACTACTACGATATCCACGAGCTGCCCAAGCATGTGTTCGACGAGATGATGCACTTCTTCGAGGTGTATAAAACGCTCGAACACAAGAAGACGACGGTACGGGAGATCGCCCATCGCGACGAGGCGGTGGAGATCATCCAGAAGTGTATCGACCGTTACAAGGAAAAGTTCGGAAAAGAGGGGGAAAAGAAATGAAAATTTTGTTTATCGGAGATTCCATCACCGCTTCGGAACGGAACAGAGAGGACCCCAAGGACCTCGGCGAGGGGTACGTGAAGATCGCCGCAGGCAAGCTCCGCCTGCTCTACCCCGATACGGAGATCGAAGTTCTCAACCGCGGTGTGGGGGGAGACCGCACCGAACACGTTCTCGCACGCGTCAACGAGGCGGTGAAGGAGACGCCCGATATCTGCGTTCTGCAGGTCGGCATCAACGACGTGTGGCACTTCGGGGAGAAATTCTCGCCCGGGGCCTTTGAGGAGAACTACCGCGCGATCGTCCGCGCACTCAAAGAGGGAAGCCGCCGCGTCGTCATCCTGCAGCCCTATGCACTGAAAGTGGGGGACAAGTCCCGCCTGCGCCCCGCGCTTGCGAAGGCGAACGGCATCATCGGGAAGATCGCGGAGGAGGAGCAGGTGCGCCTCATCCCGCTCGACGAGATCTTCACGGGCGTTTCGCAGGATATCGACCCCGCGCTCTTTGCGGCGGACGGCATCCACCCGACCCATCGCGGCTGCCGATATATCGCCGACCTTGTCATTAAAGAACTGAAAAAAGATCTGTAAACTTTCTCATATTTTCCGCCCCCATTCCGCATTTTTGCGGGATGGGGGCGTTTTTTGGGCTGTCGGTTTTTTGCTCCTGCCTCTTGCGGGAGGCGGGACGGACGAAATACACGTCATGTCGCCGCGCCTGTAGAACATGTCATTCCGACGCCGCGCACGCACCCACCACGTCATTCCGACGCCGCGCCTTTTGCGGCGGAGGAATCTCACCGCTTTTCAAAAAAGAGTTTCCTCACGCGTCAGTGGCGCCCGCCCGCAACTTGCGGGCGGGCGCCACTGACGGTTCGGAATGACGTACACAAGAGCCGCGGCGGGCGGAAGGGACGTGTCGGGGAAAACGTTGAAGGGCGCTGCGGCGCCCTTCAACATTTTTGTCTATGTTCCGTTTCCCGTATACCTTTATAGGGCACGCGGTTTATTTCATGGCGCGGCTGGGGTGGCAGGTAAAGTAGACGATCTGCATCCGCCCGGAAAGGTCGGAGAGGAGGGCCTTCGCCCGATTGAAATGCTCCTCGTCGAGGCTCGCAAAGGGGTCGTCGAGGATGAGGAAGGGCTTCTCCTTGTCGTACATGTTGTCGATGAGGGCGAGGCGGAAGCAGAGCGCGACCACGCTCCTCTGCCCCGAACTCAAGTGCCCCTCGTCCCGCTCCTTTCCGCCGCTTAAAAAGCGCACGTTGAAGTCGGCATCCACCGTGATCTTCTCCCCGAGCGCCCTTTCGAGGGCGAGGGAGTACCCCGTAAACTTATCCTTGACGGGCTTTATGTACTTCTCTTTGAGACGGCTGTCCGCGGCGTTCAGAAACTCGACCGTCTTCGTGAGGAGGTCGTACGTCTTCTTATACTCCTTGAGTTTGCCGTTCGCCTCGTCGCGGTCCCTCTCGTGGTCGGAGAGCTTCTCCGCGAGGAACTCATCCTCGCCGATCTCTTTCGAGAGCTGCGCCTGCTTGTTGCGGAGTTCGCCAAGGCGGGCATTGAGCGCCGCAAGGTCCCGTGCGCCCTCCTGCGGGCGCTCGGTGAGGCCCTTTTCCCTGCGAAGTTTCTCCGCCCCCTCCTTGCGCTCCAAGCGGGTCTTTTTGGCGCTTGCGGCGGTGCGGACATCCTGCTCGACGGCGCGGAGCGTTTCCTCCAGCCCCTCCGCCGCAAACCCGTATTTCTCGCAGAACCGCCCGATATCCCCCGCGTTTTCCTCGAGCTTGCGGCGGTCGGAGGCCTCGTTCTTCTCCGCGGTCTCCCTGCGCTTTTCCAGAGATGCATACTCCGCAACGTCCGCGCGGAGCCGGGAGAGTGCGCCGCTGCGCGTCTCGTCCACGACACCGTACCGGTTGAAAAAGGCATCGAGTTTCTTGCGGAGAGCGGCAAGCTCCTGCTCCGCCGCCCCCCTCTCCTCTTCGCGCGCCCGCGCCTCACGAAGGAGGGCGGAATACGCCTCCGCGTCGTCGAAGAAGGTCTTCACGGCATACGCCGCTCCGCTTTCGAAGGAGTAGCCGTAGGGGAGGAGAATGGCCTGCAGTTGCGCATACAGTGCGTCTTTTTTGCGACCCATGTCCTCTTTTTCGGGGTTTACGGCAAGCCCGCCGCCCGCCGCCTCCGTCTTCTTATTGAGGTAGAAGAAGCCGACGAGGATGAGGGCGAGAAGCCCCACGGCGCCAACCGCGATGCCCGCATAGAGGAGGGCGGCCCCCGCCGCGGCAGAGGCGCAGGCGAGCGCGATCCCGGCAAGGATCAAGAGAACGGAGACTGCGGCAAGCCCCATAAAGAGGGGCTTCTTCTTCCCCGTGTTTGCGCGTACCGCCCCCGCGACCGTATCGGGCAGGGCGTTATACCGCTGTTCGGCCTCCCTGTATTCCTCCGCCGTCCGCGCGACCGTATCGACCGTCTCCGCCGAGGGCGCGCTGCGGAATTTTTCCTTGAGTTCCCTCTCCCGCTCCGTCTCCTCGCGGGGGACGGAGAGCTTCCGTTTGAGGTCCGCTTCCGCGGAGACTTCCGCCTCCGCCGCCCGCAGTCCCTCCGCCGAGGGAACGCCGAGTTCGAACTCATCGCGGAAGGCGGCGAGCGCCTCCCCGTCCTCCTCGGAAAAGGCGTGCCCCATGCCCGCTCTTATGGTCTCACCGCGGTGCAAGGCCTCCCTCGCCTCCTCGATCTCGGGGAGAAGGGGGAGCCCGCGGGGGTACTTTTCCTGTATCGCCGCGATCTCCTCCTCCGCCGCTTTCGCCTCGCCGAGCATCCTGTCGTACTGCTCCCAATTTGTCACGGCGACGTTCTCGCTCTGCGCCTCGGCGATCTCCCGTTCCGCCGCCCCGATCTCCTCCGCAAGCCCGTTTTCCCTGCGGTATTTTTCGGTGAGGCCCTCCTCGATCCTGCGCTCGTTTTCGATGTCTGCGGCAAGGCGGTTGACTTTCTCCGTCTCCTTCGAGATGAGGTCGTTCCCGCTCTTCGATTTCTTGTATTCTTTCGCCTTCTTCTCGAGACGGGCAAGGGCGTCCGTCAGGTCGGCGTCGTCCCCGATCCCCTCCGCGAGGTTGTTGAGTTTGGTCTTGATATCCCCCGTGGCGCCGACGGTGATATCCGCACCCGTGAGGTAGGCGGTGCGTTCGAAGGAGTCCCTGTCTATCCCGAAGAATTGCACCCCCGGCTCCTCTCCGCTCCCCGTGGGTACGCCGTTGCGGTAGAGGGTGAAGCTGTCGCCGCTCTTTCCCTCGAAGTAGCGCTCGATCTTGTAGGTCGCGCCCTCCGAGGAAAACTCGACGTACCCGCCGTAGTTGTCCCCGCCCTCGAAGGGGAGAAAGTGGCGGCGGTCAGTGAATTCGGAGGAGTTCGCCCTGTCCGCCTTCATGCCGTAGAACATGGCTTTCAAAAAGGCGGAGAGGGTGCTTTTTCCGTACCCGTTCCCCTCGCAGAAGGCGGTGAGACGCCCGTCGAACGTAATATCTTCCCTGTGGAATTTGCCGAAGTTTTCGATATGGCAGGAGATGAGTTTCATACGTCGAGTTCCCTCCCTTCGAGCGCCCTTAACCCATAGGCGACGACCCGCTTCTTCTCTTCTTCTGTTAAATCGCTCTCATACACCTGCCGCACGAACTCCCCGCGGAGAGAACGGTCGTTGTCGTAGGCGTGAAAATCGAGCTTCTTCACCGTTTTATCCTTGACGTCCGCAAAGTAGCAATCCTGTTTGAGATATTGGGAGACGTCCCCCGCGTAGCTCTCCGCCTCGAGATCGGTCTCCCCCACGAGGTTGACCCTGTAGATATCCTTCTTTTGAAAGGAGACGAGTTCCTTGACGCGGCGGTACGCCCCGTAGGCATCCTTGACGCCCGTGATATCCGCATCCGCCTCCACGACCGTGCGCGCCGCGAAGGGGACGAAGGTGCGGGCTATCTTCTCCCCCGACGTATCGAGGAGGAGAAAGCCGTGTTCCCCCGCCTCGTCGAACCCCCTGCCCTCGAGACAGCCGCAATAGGCATACTCGCCGCGGTCGTCGAACTTCCCCTCTTCGGGCCTGTGGATGTGCCCGAGGGCGAGATAGTCGATATTCTTCCCGCGGAGACGCTTCAAGTCCACGCCGTCCTTGCCCGCCCCGCCGATCTGCCCGTGGAGGGCGACGATATTCTTCCCCTCTTTGGGGAGATCGAGGGAGGAGTAGACGGAGGTCGCGTTTGTTGCGGAAAGCTCCGCCCCCGCGATGCGCACCCGCTCTTCCCCCTCGGCGTATTCGTACACCGTCCACGTCTCCGCAAACGTCTTGAGGTTCGGAAGGGTCTCCCCCGTGTAGACGGAGGCGGAGTCGTGATTGCCGCGGAGGTACAGGAAATCCACCTGCGGCGCACTCTTTACGACGCTGTAGAAAAAGTCCTTGTCCTTTTTGAAGGGCGCGTCCGAATCGAACACGTCCCCCGCAAGGATGACGGCGCGCACCCGCTCCCTTGCCGCGTAGTCCACGAGCCGTTTGAAGGTATCGCGGAGTTCCGCTTTGCGGGCATCGGCAATCTCCTTCGGGAACTTGTTGAGGGCGGAGCCGAGATGGATATCCGCCGTGTGAATGAATTTCACCTTTTCTCCCCTCTTGCGTTTTTGAAAATTATACTTCTTCAAAAGGAAAATGTCAACCGATCCGCACCCCATCCCGCATTTTCCCGTTGAGCGCGGGGGGGCAGATATTCTCTCCTCATTCCGAACCGTCTTACTACGTCATTCCGAACGGACGTGAGGAATCTCAAAAGGCGAGATTTCTCCTCCCTTCGGTCGTCGAAATGACGTGCCGGGGGGGGGCGAAAGCCTTCCCCCTTCGGGGGCGCCGAAGGCATGCCTTGCGCTGAAGGTGTCCCGCAGGGACGGATGAGGGGCAATCCACAATCTCGTGGGCGGACCCTCACCCCTACCCCTCCCCCTCACGTAGGGGGAGGGCACGGTTTGGGTATGCGGGGCAAGAAATCGAGGGCAACCCCCACCCCTACCCCGCCCCCTTCAAAGGGGGCAGGGCTTACAACCTCACCCTACCCCGCGATGTCCCTGCATTTTCGGGCCGTTTCCGTATAATAAAGCGAAAAACGTTTGACAATCGCGCGGACAAGGTCTATAATGCAAGGCGAAGGCGATGAAGCGGAAGAGACGGAACGCGCGCTTCCCCCCAGAGAGAAAGATCCGCGGCTGGAAGATCTTTCGGGAGGCTGTTCCGGTATTCCCCCGCGAGCCGCTCTCCCGAACAGAACTTTAAGGAGGGCCGCGTCCCGCGTAAAGGGCAAACGAAGGCGTGCAGTCTCTGCGCGCGAAAACGGGTGGTACCGCGTAAATTTACGCCCCGTTGACCGGAGTCAACGGGGTTTTGTTTTTCGGAGGAGACATGGAAGAAGACTTGAAACTTGCCGAGGAGGCGGAAGCGCTTGCGGAACAGGCGGAGGACAGCCGCGCCCTCTATGAGGTGAAGATGCAATACCTCGGCCGCACGGGCAAGGTGACGGCGCTCATGAAGCGCATGAAGGAACTCGCGCAGGAACTCCGCCCCGCGTTCGGGAAAAAGGTGAACGCCCTCCGCGAAAGGCTCGAGTCCCTCTTTGCGGCACGGGAGGAAAAACTCAAGGAAAAGGAGCTTTCCGCCCGCCTTTCGGAGGAGAGGATCGACGTGACGGAGCCGGGGCGTAAAACACAAAAGGGCGCCCTGCACCCCGTAACCAAAGTAAGAAACGAGCTTATCGACGTGTTCGCGGGCATGGGCTTCGAGATCTTCGAGGGGCCCGAGATCGAGACCGATTACTACAACTTCACCGCCCTCAACACTCCCGCCGACCATCCCGCCCGCGACATGCAGGACACCTTCTATGTGGCGGACGGCATCCTCCTCCGCACCCAGACGAGCGCGGGGCAGATACGGCTTATGGAGAAAAAGAAGCCCCCTATCAAAATGCTCTCGCCGGGGAGGGTGTTCCGCTCGGACGACGATGCCACCCACTCCCCCATGTTCCACCAGATGGAGGGGCTTGTCGTCGACAAGGGCATCACCCTCTGCGACCTTCAGGGCATGCTCGACGAGTTCGCCCGCAAGGTGTTCGCCGAGACGAGCAAGACGAGGCTCCGTCCCTCCTATTTCCCCTTTACGGAGCCCTCCGTGGAGGTGGACGTAAGCTGCGCCTCCTGCGGCGGCAAGGGGTGTTCTCTCTGCAAGGGGACGGGGTGGATCGAGGTTCTCGGCGCGGGCATGGTCAACAGGCGCGTTCTCGAGAACTGCGGCGTGGACCCCGACGTCTACACGGGCTTTGCCTTCGGCATGGGCATCGAACGCATCGCCATGCTGAAATACGGGATCAACAATATCAAACTCCTCACCGAGAACGACACGAGGTTTTTGGAACAGTTCAAATAAAAAATTCGCACGAAAGATTTTGGAACCGTGTCACCCCTCGACTGCGCTCGGGGTGACGTGTAAAGCGGACGAAAATCCGCGCGGGCTTCTCACCACGCACGCCGACGCCACCATACGTCACTCCGCCACCCCAATACGTCACCCCAACGTCCCCATACGTCACCCCGAGCGCAGTCGAGGGGTGACGGTATGAAATGCGGTCGTCCCTCATTCCGAACGGAGCCGCAGGCGGAGTGAGTGAATCTTTCCATGGAAGATACGCTCCGCCGCTACGCGGCGTCGGTATGAGGGACGCGAGATTCCTCCGCCGCAAAGGGCGCGGCGGGACGCAGACGCGCAGCGCAACAGTAAAGCGTAACAGGAACCTGAAAATCAAAGAAGGAAAAGGATAAAGCATATGAAAGTACCGTATTCATGGCTGAAAGAGTATGTGGATATCGAGATCTCCGCCGGGGAGCTGCAGGAAAAACTCTTCTCCTGCGGGTTCGAAGTGGAGGAGCTTATCTACCTCGGCAAAGGGGTGGAAAAGGTCGCCGTCGGGAAAATCCTCGCCTGCGAGAAACACCCCGATGCGGACAGGCTGACCGTGTGCAAGGTGGACTGCGGGGAGTACGGCGTAAAACAGATCGTCACCGCGGCGACCAATGTCTTCGAAGGCGCCCTCGTCCCCTGCGCCCTCGACGGCGCGTCCGTCCTCCACGAGGGGGGCGTGCAGAAGATCAAGGCGGGCAAGCTCCGCGGCGTCCTCTCCGAGGGCATGTTCTGCTCGGGGGAGGAACTCGGCATCACCGATGACTACTACCCCGGTGCGGAGGTGTACGGCATCCTCATCCTCTCCCCCGAAGACGCGAAGCCCGGGGAGGATATCCGTCCCGTCGTCGGCATCGACGACTACATTTTCGACATTGCGGTGACCGCCAACCGCCCCGACTGCATGAGTGTTCTCGGCATCGCGCGGGAAGTGGCCGCCGTCCTCAAAAAGCCCCTCCGCTATCCCGATTTTACCTACACCGCCGCAAAGACGGGGGTGAAGATCGGCGTCGAAGTCGAGGAGCCGAAGCTCTGCCCGCGCTATGTGGGGTACTATGTGAAGGATGTGAAAATCGGCCCCTCCCCTCTCTGGATGAGACGGCGGCTCGCCAAGCTCGGCATCCGCGGCATCTCCAACATGGTGGATATCACCAACTACGTTCTCCTCGAGATCGGGCAGCCCATGCACGCCTTCGACCGCAACTTTTTGCAGGGGGATAAGATCGTTGTGCGGTGCGCAAAGAACGGGGAGAAGATCGTCACCCTCGACGAAAAGGAATTCGCCCTCTCTCCCGAAAATCTCCTCATCTGCGACGGGGAGCGCCCCGTGGCCCTCGCGGGCGTGATGGGCGGGCTGAACAGCGAGATAAAGGAGACCACCTCCGAAGTGTTCTTCGAGGCGGCGAGCTTCGCACGGGACAGCGTGAGGAAAACTTCCCGCGCCCTCGGCCAGCGCTCCGATTCCTCCGCCCGCTTCGAGAAGGGGGTGGATCCCCTTTGGACGCCGAAGGCGGGCATGGCGCGCGCCCTGCACCTCACCGAACAGCTCGGCTGCGGCAAGCCCACAACGTACGGCGCCGACGTTCTCAACGCCCCCGCGGAGGAAAGGCGGGTGCATACCTCCTATTCCGCCCTCGACGGCATCCTCGGCATCCATGTCCCCAAGGAGGAAGTGAACGGCATTTTAAGCCGCTTGGAATTCCAAATTGATGACATGGGGTCGGATTTTGAGGTGACGGTGCCCCCTTACAGACAGGATATCGAGGGCTGGCCCGACCTCGCGGAGGAGGTCATCCGCATGTACGGATACGGGCATATCGTACCCACCTTCCTCGAGAAGGCGACGGTGACGCACGGCGGCCTCTCCCCCGCGCAGAGGACGGAACTCCGCTTCAAGGAGGTCCTCGCGGGACAGGGGTATTCGGAGGCCTGCACCTATTCCTTCTACTCCCCCAAGGATTTCGACCTTCTGCTCCTCCCCGAAGATGCCCCCGAACGGCAAGCCGTAAAACTCCTCAACCCCATCAGCGAGGACCTCTCGGTGATGCGCACCTTCCTCCTCCCCTCCATGCTCCAGAACGTGGTGCGCAACGTGCGCCGCGGCAACGAGAGCGGGAAGCTCTTCGAGGTCGCAAACGTCTACCTGCCCAAAGAACTGCCCTTAAAAGAACTCCCCGAGGAGCGCAAAAAGGCGGTGATCGCGCTGTGGGGGGAGGGCGACTTCTTCGACCTCAAGGGCGCCGTGGAGGCGGTCGCCGAGGCCTTCCGCGTGACCCTCACCTATGAACGGGGGGAGGTCCCCTATCTCCACCCGGGCGTGACCGCGCTCGTAAAATGCGGGGAGGAGGCGGTGGGACTTATCGGAGAACTCCACCCCTCCGTCGCCAAAGAACTTGCCCTCGAGAAGAAGGCGTACTTTGCAGAACTCGACTATACCCTCCTCTCGGGAAAATTTACGGAGGGCGCGTATCAACCCCTGCCCAAGTTCCCCGACGTGCAGCGAGACCTCGCCGTCGTCGCCGACGAAAAGACAACGTGCGCCGAACTCGAGGCCTGCATCCTCCGCGCCTGCAAGGCCGTGAAGAAGGCGGAACTCTTCGACGTGTACCGCGACGCCCGCATCGGCGCGGGCAAGAAGAGCATGGCGTTCCGCCTCACCTTTGCCGCCCCCGAGGGCGCCGAAAAGCCCCTCTCGCCCGAGACGCTCGACGGCTGGTTCAACAAGATCGTCGGAAATCTGAAACACGTTCTCGGCGCGGAGCTGCGCTGAAAGACCCCCCGTCCCTCCCCGGGACGGGGTTTTTGTATACGGACCGCTTCGTCATTTCAACGCCGCGCCCGTGCGGCTCGCCACGTCATTCCGAACCCGCATGTTTATCGACGGGACTACCGCCGGTTTAGCGCGTCATTCCGAACCCGCGCCCGTGCGGCTCCCCCACGTCATTCCGAACGAAGTGAGGAATCCCGCCCTTTCGCAAAACAGAGGTTCCTCACGCGTCTTTGCCGCCCGCCCGCAATTTGCGGGCGGGCGGCAAAGACGGT
>CANRFW010000058.1 GCA_947630035.1 uncultured Clostridia bacterium
CCGGGGGAGGCGTTCGGGCGGACGATCGGGGTGACCGACCTCCGCGGGGAGGACGGCTCGCCCGCCCCCGACGCCAAGCTCGTGCAGGCCGTCTACTCCTTCCCCTGTCCCTACCCGCTCTCCCCGGGCGATATCCTCCGCCGCCGCAAGAATTAGGCTTTTCTTGTTTTTTTATAACGACCCCTTGGCTCCCCCGTTTGGGGGAGCTGTCACGAAGTGACTGAGGGGGTTCGCAGCCAACCCCTATCCCCCCTTCGGGCCCCCAATGGGGGAAGCAAGGGCGATCGCATCTTCCTCTCCGTCCCCGCAAATCGTTCTACACGGGACGGTTTTTTTCATACAATGCAGTATGAAAACACGCATGCGGGGCGGGCTGCTTGCGGCGCTCGCCCTCTTTTTGGGCGTCATATGCGTTCTCGCCGGCATCTTCTGGTGGAACGGGAGGGAGGAGGCGACCCTCGAGCAGGACAGGGAATATTTCCTCCTCGTGCGCGATTGCACGGGGGAGACGGCCGCCGCCGTCGCGGGGCAGGTGTATTTCTCGGGCGGGGCGGGGTATCTTTTGGGGAACGAGGTCGTCATCGCCTGCTATTTTTCGGAGCGGGACGCCGCCTTCGTCCAGAGCGGCATGGCGGAAAGGGGGGTGGAGACCCGTCTCCGCCGTATCGCCCCCTCGGTCTGCATTTTGCACGGGGACGCCGCGGGGGAGGCCGCCCGCATCCGCTCCAACGCCGAGACCGCCGATAGCTGCGCCCGCATCCTCTTCGATGCGGCAAACGGATTGGAGCGCACCGATCTTTCGCAGGAGACGGCGCGCGCCGCGGTGGAGGGGGTCGTAAGCTCCCTTGCGGGTCTTCGCAAGGGCAACGCGGGCAAGGTGTACGGGGAGTGGAACGCCCGCCTTCTCTCCGCCGGGCGGCGGGGGAGGGAGATCGCCTCGGGCATTCTGTTTGCAAAGGACCTCCGCTATCTGCAGGTGGACCTGTGCCTCGCCGTCTCCTCACTTTCCGAATATTTCGCCTGACCGCTTGTCAAACGGGGCGGAATGCGGTATAATGGGTACATGAAATGCCTCTTCCTCTACAACCCGAACAGCGGCCGCGGCAAGGTCAAAAAGAAGCTCGCGTATATCGTGAAGCGGCTCTCCGCCCGCTATGGCGAGGTGGAGGTCCATGCCGCCGAAAGCCCCGAGGACATGGTCGCCACGGCGCACTATGCGGCACAGCACTGCGACGCGCTCGTCTTCTCGGGAGGAGACGGCAGTTTCAACCTCGTTTTGCAGGGGGTGGGGGACCGCGAGATCCAGCTCGGCTATCTCCCCGCGGGCACGGCGAACGATGTCGCCCGCTCCCTCGGCATCCCGCGCTCTCTGAAGGGCGCACTCGGCGTCATCCTCAAGGGACGGAGCGAGCGGGTGGACTGCATGCGGGTGAACGGCGAGCGGTACGCCGTGTACGTCGCGGCGGCGGGGGCGTTCACGAGCGTCACCTATGAGACCCCCCAGCGTGCCAAACGCGCCCTCGGCTGGCTCGCGTATGTGATGAACGGCCTCAAAAAGAACGCGCGGCTCGACGTCTTCCCCCTCTCCCTCGAATGCGGCGGGAGGAGGGAGGAGATGCACGGCGTCCTCGTATTCGTGATGAGTGGAAGGTCGATCGCGGGCTTCCCCGTCAACAAGAAGGCGAGCATGAACGACGGCAAACTCGAAGTCGCCGTCGTGCGCCAAGCGGAAAAACCGGGGGTATGGAGAAGGATCGGGGCATACTTTTCCATCGCATCCCTCATGCTCTTCGGGTGTAAGATCAAGAAAAAGGACATCGAGGTCATGGAGGGAGAGCGGGTAAAGATCGGAACGGACGGGCGCGTCGTGTGGGATTTTGACGGAGAAAAGGGGACGGAGGGGAGCGTGGATATCGAGTGCCTGCCCCGCCATATGCGGCTGTTTGTGCCGAAAAACAAAAAAGTATAAAATCGTACCGCGAAATCGCTTGCATTTTCGCGCGGTTTTTCCTATAATGAAAGAGCGCTTCGGAAGTTTGCGCATGCTACTGTGGCTCAGTCGGTAGAGCAGCTGATTCGTAATCAGCAGGTCGCCGGTTCAAGTCCGGCCAGTAGCTCCAAAAAACCCGGGGAGGACAAACGTCCGCCTCGGGTTTTTTGTTCGGTTTTATTTTTTGAGGCGCACGAATTTCTCGTTGAGGCGGGTAAACATATCCATGAGTTCGGGGTCGTAGTTCATCACGAACTCTTTGACATGGGCGGGGAGATTGTCTATCTTGGCGGCAAGTTCCCTGTCCTTTTCATACTGCGCAATGTCGTGGTAAAAGAACTCCTCGGGGGTGGAGCGGCATACTTCGATGATTTTGAGGAGTACTTCGAGGCTCGGCAAGAAGTCCTTCTTGCTCTCCAAGCGGTTGATATAATTGGGGTTCATCCCGATCCCGAGGGAGAGGCTCTTTTGCGTGAGTTTCGCCCGCACCCGAATATAGCCGATTCTTTCGATGATTTCATATTTTTCCATGGGAATACCCCTTTGCACGTTGATACCTCTATTATAAAGTTTCGACCGCGCTCGCATGGGGTGACTGCACTTGGTATAATCTTATTACATATTGATTTTTTTGACCAACAATAAACATTCAACATGGTTTTTTTATTGACAAAGCAACGTTTCATGACTATAATAAAATCAAATTATTTACCGAAAGGAGGAATCGGAATGAACTTTTTCGAACGGATCTCTGTCATGTTCGAGGTCAGGCAAGCGGAACAGGTGAGCAATACCGATCTCACCGATCATATTGCCCGCAACGATAGGCTCGTGCAAGGGTCCATTGTCTCAAAACTGAACGAACAGCCCTCGTTTGACGCGAGCCACATCGAAGTTGCGAGCAGAGCCGAATATGTCCGCTTTTTTATGCGGCAATTCGACGGGACGCAGGAACTCTATGTTTTGACGCACAACGCGGAGAAGGCGGCGGGATCCGTCCGTGAGGCAGTCCCCGTGTCGCAGGGGCTTCCCGAAGTGGCGGCCTATGCGGAGGCGAAGAAAAGGGGGACGGCGGGAACCGAACTCGAAAAGAGCCGCCGTCTTGCGTCGGCAAGTCTCGTATTTGCGATCGGGAAGATCAAGGATCCTATCGTCGGTTATACCTTCGATAGGGCGGTCGCGGACGAATTTATTCATTCTCTCGACCCCGATAAAGCACTCACGCTCGATTCCGATATCGAAGAACTCTCGGATGCCTGGCGCAAGTTGAGCGAGATGTACTGCTCTGTTTCGTCGAACCGTAAAGAAGCATTTATCAAGAGTCTTTTGGGGAAAGATGCCGAGCTTGTCCCCGATTTCGTCATGACGGCTCTCTCGGTCAAGACGCCCCCGCCCTTTCATAGCATAGAATGGTACATGGCGCTGCATCAAATAAAACTCGGGAGCCCGATCGACAGGCTTGCCTTTCTCGCGATCATGCAGAGCGACGTCTTTCAGAGCTGTCTCGGAAACGGCTTGAGATTGGAGGGACTCGATCTTTCCAAACAGGCGCAGATCGTCGCCATCAGCTATGCGATCAAGAACAACAAAAACATGAACGAGTTGAGGGACGGCGATGTGTGGAAGTCCCCGGAGGAGATGCAGTCGATCTACGACCGTTGGAAGAGCGAGCCCGAAACGGCGTTCGGCGGAGGAGGCGGGGCGTATTACGGCGCCGCTTACGACAAGGAGAGAGAACGGCGGGCTGAGCAGGATCGTCTCTATGAAATGCGCCGCCAGACGGATGCCATCATCGACGGGCAGATCGCGCAGCTTAAAGCGCAGCTCGAGGCCGTCGAGCGCGACTATCGGTTCCAACACATTTCGAGTGCCGAGTACGGCAGCGCGTATCAGTCCCTCCGCCACCAAATTGAGGAGCTGGAAAGGAAGAAAAGAGGGTATTGACAGGGGACGGAAGCATTTTCGGATGCGGAAGTCCGACTACACAAGAAAGACCCGAAGAGAGGCATGAACTTTGGTTCATGCCTCTCTTCGGATCTGTCGGGTTTGCGCGGTCTCCGACGCATAGGATGACGGAGGCGGAGACTCGGTCTGCCGCAGCCGTGCGGGGGATAGGGGATCAGAAGGTATCTTTTTCGGGGATGATCTGCACGAAGTGCGAGAGTTTTACCCCCTTGCTGACTTCCGTTTTATACGATTCGCTGATCCCCGCATGGGCGACGATATTGACGATTTTGAAGCGTGATTCCTCAATAATATGCCCGTATTTGATCCCAAAAAGGTGGATCATGAGCACTTGTTCGTTGCGCGGCGCGTTGTCGTACACTGTTTTTAGTACTCCGCCCAAGTATTTTTCCGAATAAATCATTGCCTTTTCCTCCTATTTTTGTAGCTAATTGCTAATTGCTACATTTATTTTAACAGGTTATTTTCGAAAAGTCAGGAGGTTCCGTAAAAATTCCCGAAAAAATTTCGGCGGTGTTTTCTTGCTTAAAATGAGGATTTGTCCCGTCTTTCGCTTTTCCCAAACGCATTCTGTTTCGCCGTGCCGGGAAAGACCTTTCCCAAGCCGCGGGGGAGGGGCTCCGCTGTTTTTTGTGCGGAAAAGCGTGCGGCGGGGGGGTAGCGCGCTTGCGTCTTCGGCACGTTTGTGCTACAATGGAGGCGGAGAACATTATGGAACGGAAAGCAGTCGAAGTGGTGGCGGCGCTCATTTGGCGGGGCGAGAAGTTTCTCATCTGCCGGCGCCCCGAAAACAAGGCGCGGGCGCTCCTTTGGGAGTTTGTCGGCGGGAAGGTGGAGGCTGGCGAGACGAAGGAGGAGGCCCTCGTGCGGGAGTGCCGCGAGGAGCTGGGAATTGAGGTGAAGACGGGCGAGCCGTATGCCGAGGTCACCCATGAATATCCCGATCTCAAAGTGCATCTCACCCTCTTTCATTGCACGGCGGCGGGGGAGCCGAAGCTCCTCGAGCATAGCGCCATGCAGTGGATAACCCCCGAAGAGATCCCGCAATATCCCTTCTGCCCCGCGGACGAGGTCATCCTCCGAAAGCTCATGCGGGATTACGGGCACGGCGCCGTCGCGGGTTGACTTCTCCCCCGAAAAGAAGTATAATACCCTTATGGAAGAAGCGTTTTCGAGGACGGAACTCCTCATAGGAAGCGAGGGGACGGAAAAACTCGCAAAGAGCCGCGTGGCGGTGTTCGGGCTGGGCGGCGTGGGCGGCTACTGCGCGGAGGCCCTCGCCCGTGCGGGAGTGGGCGCCATCGACCTCATCGATCACGACAAGGTCTCCCTCTCCAATCTCAACCGCCAGATCTACGCCCTCCGTTCGACGGTGGGGCAGTATAAGGCGGACGTCGCCGCGGCGCGCATTGCGGATATCAATCCCGCCTGCACCGTGCGTGTCCATAAAATTTTTTACCTGCCCGAGACCCCCTTCGACTTTCATAATTATGACTATATCGCGGACTGCATAGACACGGTTGCGGCGAAGCTCGCGATCGTGAAAAACGGGGCGGCGTGCGGCGTTCCCGTCATCAGCGCAATGGGGGCGGGGAACAAAAAAGACCCTACCATGTTCGAGGTTGCCGATATTTTCGAGACCGAAGTGTGCCCGCTCGCGCGCACCATGCGGAGGGAACTCAAGAAGATGGGGATCGGGCATCTCAAGGTCGTCTACTCGCGGGAGGAGCCGCAAAAGCCCCTCGTTACAAGGGAGACGGAGACGGGCAAGCCCGTGCCGGGAAGCCTCCCGTTCGTGCCGCCCGTCATGGGGCTGATCCTCGCGGGGGAGATCATAAAAGATCTCATCCGTTCCCATGGAAGGGGGGACGCATGCGCTTCGTAAAGCCCGATTGGAACAACAATATACTGAATCTCACCGCATCGCTCGCGGAATATTTGGGCTGCCACAACGGGAAGCCCGTTCTCCCCGGGCTTCGGCAGGCGCTCTCTGCGGGGTACAAGAACGTCGTCCTCCTCATTTTAGACGGCATGGGGGTATATCCCATGCGGCAAAATCTCGGGGAGGGTGCCTTTTTGCGGCGGCACACCGTGCGCTCCCTCACCTCCGTCTTCCCCTCGACGACGACGAACGCGACGACGACCCTCCGCACCGGTCTTTTCCCCATGGAACACGGCTGGTTCGGGTGGAGCCTCTACTTTAAGGACGCCGCCCGCTGCGTCGATCTCTTCCCCTGCGCCGATTCGTACACGGGCGAAAAGCTCGGGCGGGGGTTTACGGAGGCGCGTCTGCCCACCGTCTCCTTTTATACGCGGGGGGATGCGGAAATCGCGCGGAGCGTCGTCGTGCCGCCCTATTGGGACGGGGACGAGGAGAACAGGTACATTCACCGCAGCTTTGCGGAGCTTGCGGACGGGGTGGAGCGGATATGCAAGAGAGAGGGGAGGCAATTCGTCTATGCCTATTGCGACATGCCCGACTCCGTCATGCACCGTTTCGGCGTGGCCTCTCCCGAGGCGCGGGAGAACTTCGCCGCCCTCGACCGCGGGACCGAAGAACTCTTCGGGCGGCTTTCGGATACTCTCCTCATCGTCACCGCCGATCACGGGCAGACGGACATTGCGGAGAAGATCGAAATTTACAAAGACGGGGAGCTTTGTTCCCTCCTCTCCTGCCCGCCCTATCTCGAGGCGCGGGCGGCGGCATTTCGGGTAAAAAGGGGGAATGGGGTACGGTTTTCCGAACTTTTCCTCCGAAAATACGGGGAGGACTTCGCGCTCTTCAAGAGCCGCGATCTCATCCGTCGGGGGTATTTCGGGCCGACGGGCGGGGCGCATGCGGAACTTCTCGGCGACTTTATCGCCGTCGGCAAGACCGATAAAATGATGCAGCTCTCTCCGCTCGGGCACGACTTCAAGGGACACCACACCTCCCTCACGGAGGAGGAGATGACCGTCCCGCTCATTCTCGCGGGGCGCAAGGAGTAAAGGATGGACGACGCAACTTCGATCGAAGAGGGACTCCGCACGGTCTTTGCCAGGCGGCTCTTCAAGCCGTTCGCGAAGGCGATCGCCCTCTACGACCTCGTAAAACCGGACGATAAGATCGCGGTGTGCATGTCGGGCGGGAAGGACAGCATGCTCATGGCAAAGCTCTTTCAGGAGTTAAAACGCCACAACAAGTTCCCGTTTTCCCTCGAATTTCTCGTGATGGACCCCGGCTATGCGCCCGAGAACCGCGCCCTCATCGAGGAGAACGCCGCGCGGCTCGAAATTCCCGTCCGCATTTTTGAGACGGATATCTTCGAGAACGTGTACGGGATCGAAAAATCTCCCTGCTACCTCTGCACACGCATGCGGCGGGGGCATTTGTATGCCGCGGCGAAGGAACTCGGCTGCAACAAGATCGCCCTCGGGCACCACTACGACGACGTCATCGAGACCATTCTGATGGGCATGCTCTACGGCGGGCAGGTGCAGACCATGCTCCCCAAACTTCCGAGTACAAACTTCGAGGGAATGGAACTCATCCGCCCCATGTATCTGGTGCGGGAAAAGGACATTCTCGCGTGGAAAACGGCATATGGGTTGCGTTTTTTGCAGTGTGCGTGCAAATTTACGGCGGACACGGCGGAGGGCGCGAGGGACTCCAAGCGGCAGCGCGTGAAGGAACTCATCCGCATGCTGCACAGGGAAGACCCGCAGGTGGAGCAGAATATTTTCAAGAGCGTGGAGAACGTCAACCTCTCCACCCTCATCGCCTACAAGGATAAAGACGGCGTAAAGCACCGCTTCGACGAGTAGCCCCTGCGGGGGCGGCCCCCGTAAACGCGCCTCCCGTAAACACGGCTTTCGTAAAAGATATAAAAAAATATCATGGATTTCTGTTCAATCTTCCCATTGACAAAGGGCAATGTTTGTGTTATAGTATAGTAGAACTATAAAGAATAAGGGGAGAGACCATGGAAATAGAAGAGATCGTGAAGCGGTGCGATCACACGCAGCTTGCCGTTACGGCGACCTTTGAGGACATAAAGGCCCTCATCGACGACGGCATAAAATACGGCACCGCCTCCGTCTGCATCCCGCCCTGCTATGTGGCGGAAGCGAAGAAGTATGCGGAGGGAAAGATCGCGATCTGCACCGTCATCGGCTTCCCCAACGGCTACAACACCGAAGCGGTGAAGGTATACGAGACGGCGCAGGCCGTCGAAGAGGGCGCGGACGAGATCGACATGGTCATCAACATCGGCGATCTCAAGGCAAAGCGCTACGAGAAGATCTTAAAGGAGATCAAGGCGATCAAGGCCGCCTGCAAGGGGCATATCCTCAAAGTCATCATCGAAACCTGCCTCCTCACCGAAGAGGAGAAGATCAAAATGTGCGAACTCGTAACGGAGGCGAAGGCGGATTTCATCAAGACGTCTACGGGCTTTTCCAAGGCGGGTGCGACCCGTGAAGACGTCGCCCTGTTCAAAAAATACGTCGGGAAGGACGTGAAGATCAAGGCGGCGGGGGGCATCGGCTCCATCAAGGATGCGGAGGATTTCGTCGCCCTCGGCGCGGAGAGGCTGGGCACTTCCCGCATCGTGAAGATCGTAAAGGAGGAAGGATTGCTGTGAGTGAGAAAAACATTCCCACGCCGCACATTGCGGCAAAATACGGCGACTTCGCCGAGACCGTTCTGATGCCGGGCGACCCGCTCCGCTCCAAATTCATCGCCGAACACTTCCTCGACAGCCCCGTTCTCGTCAACAACGTCCGCGGGGTGAACGGATTTACGGGCACCTACAAGGGGAAGCGCGTCTCCGTGATGGCGTCGGGCATGGGCCAGCCCGCGATCGGCATCTATTCCTACGAACTCTTCAACTTCTACGGCGTGGAGAAGATCATCCGCGTCGGCTCGTGCGGAAGTTTCGATAAAGACCTCCACGTGCGGGATATCATCCTCGCGCAGGGGGCTTGCACCAACGGCAACTACGCCAAGCAGTATAACCTCCCCGGGACCTTCTGCCCGATCGCAGACTTCGGGCTTTTGCGCCGCGCCGCGGACCTCTGCGAACAGGCGGGGGTACACTACAAGGTGGGCAACATTTTCTCCTCCGACATGTTCTACGACGACGCCCAAAGCGGCATGCAGTGGGCGAAGATGGGGGTCTTGGGCGTTGAGATGGAGAGCGCGGCGCTCTATTGCAACGCGGCGCGCGCCGGCAAGAAGGCGCTCTGCATCTGCACGGTAAGCGACAGTTTCCTCCATCCCGAGGAGAACACCACCGCGGAGGAGCGGGAGACCTCGTTCACGGCGATGATGAAGATCGCCCTCGAACTCGCGTAAGCGCAAAACAGCGGAATGGGGTGCGAAAAACGCACCTCGGGGGAATACATGGCAAAGCGGTTTTTCCTGATCGTACTCGATAGTTTCGGCGTGGGGGAGCTTCCCGATGCGCCTCTCTTTCACGACGAGGGCAGCAACACCCTCGGCGCGATCCGCCGTCATCCGAATTTCCGCTGCCCGAACTTAACGAAACTCGGGCTGTTCAATATCGAGGGGGTGGGCGGCGGCGTGCCGTCTCCCGAGGCCTCCTATTGCAAGATGGCGGAGCGGTCGATGGGGAAGGATACCACGATCGGGCATTGGGAGATCGCGGGCGTCGTCTCGCCCGACCCGCTCCCGACCTATCCCGAGGGCTTCCCGCCCGAAGTTATCGGGGAATTCGAGAAAAAGACGGGGCGCAAGGTCCTCTGCAACAAGCCCTATTCGGGCACCGAGGTCATCAAGGATTACGGGGAGGAGCATGTGAAGACGGGCGCCCTCATCGTGTATACCTCGGCAGACAGCGTCTTCCAGATCGCGGCGCACGAGAGCGTCGTGCCCGCCCCCGAACTCTATAGGTATTGCGAGATCGCCCGTGCCATTCTTAAGGGCAAGCACGGCGTGGGGCGGGTCATCGCCCGTCCGTTCACGGGGGAATACCCCTTCACGCGCACTGCGAACAGGCACGATTTCTCCCTCGCGCCTCCCGCCGACACCATGCTTAATTTATTGCAGAAAGCGGGGTACGCCACCCTTTCGGTGGGGAAAATTTACGATATCTTCGCGGGCAGCGGCGTTTCGGAGAGCTTCCGCACGACGTCCAACGCCCACGGCATGCAGGTCACAAAGGAAATACAGGGGCGCGATTTCGAGGGGCTGTGCTTTGTCAACCTCGTCGATTTCGACA
>CANRFW010000059.1 GCA_947630035.1 uncultured Clostridia bacterium
GAGGGGCAACGTGGGCAAGAACAGGCTCTCCGCGTATGAGGAGGTCACCTCCGCACAGGCGGAAGAACGGGTGCGCGAGTACCTCAAGGATTACCGCATCGCCGAAGTGAAGTACACGGGGGAGACCCTCGCGCCCGACATTGCCTGCTACAACTTCGTTCTCACCGATGAGGACGGCAACGAGATCTTCGCCGAGATCACCAAAAACGGCGGCAAGCTCGCCTTCTTCGATACCTACGAGGAGTGCGAGGACAAGAACTTCACCCTCGCCGAGTGCGACGCCCTCGCCAAGGAATTTTTCGGGGGACTCGGCTACGACGGCCTCGAGGCGGTGTGGCTCTCGGACGGCGGGATGGTGGCCAATCTCACCTATGTCGGTTGCGACGGCGGGGTGCGCGCCTATCCCGACGCGGTTCGGGTGCGGGTGTGCGAATCGAAGGGGCGGGTCATCGGGCTCGACATGAAGGCGTACCTTCTCAATCATACGGAGAGGGCGTACGGCGAGACGATCTCCCGCAAAGAGGCGGAAGCGGCGCTCTCGAACAAGCTCGAACCGGAGGCATGCAACCTTGCCGTCATCGTCCTGCACGGGCGGGAGACCCTCTGCTACGAGTTCCTCTGCGCGAGAGGGGAGGAGGAATTTCTCTCCTACGTGAACGCGGAGACGGGCGAAGAGGTTGCCCTCTACCGCGTACGCGAGAGCGCACAGGGCAGCTACCTCGAATAAATTTTTCCCCTCGGCTCCCCCTCTCGGGGGAGCTGTTGTTTTTCCGCTACGTCATCCCGAGCCGCCGCGCCGCCCGCTTCCGCGGGCGGCGCGCCCGCCCCACCACGTCATCCCGAGCCTGTCTGCCGCCCGCGGGAGCGGGCGGCAGACAGGCGAGCGGATCTTTGCCGAGGGCCGATTTTCCCGCCCCATGTCGGCATTTTGCGGAAGAGAGGCGAAAATTTTCGCCCACCCCCTTGACATTTCGCCGCGGATGGAGTACAATCCCCCAAAAGCACCACAGGAGGAAAATATGAAAAGTTTCGGTGCAAAACCCTATCTCTTTCCCATGCCGACCTACATGATCGGCACCTACTCCGAAGACGGTACCCCCGATCTCATGATGATGGCGTGGGGCGGGATCTGCGCGGAGGACATGGTCGCCCTCAATATCGACGAGGACCACAAGACGGCGAAGAACCTTCGGGAGCGCGGGGCGTTCACCCTCGCCATCCCCTCCGAAGAGACGCTTGCGGCGAGCGACTATCTCGGCACCGCGAGCGCGAACAAGGTGAAGGACAAGGTCGCGCGGGCGGGTCTCCACGCCCGAAAGAGCGAACGGGTGGATGCGCCCGTCATCGCCGAGTACCCCATCACCCTCGAGTGCAAGGTGGAAAAGTTCGAGGAGGAGCCGTACGGTTTGCGCGTCCTCGGGAGGATCGTCAACGTGCTTGCCGATGAGAGCGTCCTCGACGAAAAGGGCCGCATCGACGCGGGCAAACTGCATGCGTTCTCCTTCGACCAGATGCGGAACGGCTACTACGCAACGGGCGAACAGGTGGGCACGGCTTGGAAGAGCGGCGCCGCCTATCTCAAAAAACAGTAAACAAAAAATTTAAGGGGCAAAACATGAAAAGGGGACTGTGTCTTTGTGCTGCGGCGGTACTTTTCGCCGCATTCGGCGCCGCGGGGTGCGGTGCGGACGAAGAACCCGAAAAGGAGAAAGTTTTGCGGGTACTCGAGCCGGATTTCAAGTATGAGACCACACACTACGAACACACCGTCGAATACGACGACAACGGGAAGGACATCACGATTTCGGGGACGGTGTACGAACCCGATACGGGCGGCAGGTTTCCCGCCGTCATTTTAAGCCACGGGTTCAACGGGCACGGCGCCGATTTCAAAAAGGAGTGTCTCCGTTTTGCCGAGCGGGGGTATGTGTGCTACGCGTTCGACTTCTGCGGCGCGCAGGCAAGCAGCAAGAGCAAGGGGAGGACGGAGGAGGAGTACACCCCATTCACGATGAAGGAGGACCTTCTGCACGTCATCGAGGAGATCGGCAAGTTCTCCAATGTGGATAAGTCCCAGATCTTCCTCTTCGGCGGAAGCCAAGGGGGGTTTGTCACCATGCTCACGGCGGCGGACAGTTCGGTGAAAGACAAGATCGCGGGGGTCGCGACCTACTTCCCCGCCCTCAATATCCCCGACGATTGGCGCGGAAAGCCCGAGGAGAAGACCCCGCTCATGGGGTACTATATCGGCGCAGAGTTCATCCGCTCGGTGCAGGACCTCGATCCCTACGAAGTCATCGGGGATTACAAGGGGGACGTGTGCATCGTTTGGGGGACGAACGACGCGCTCGTTCATAGAAACTATATCGACCGTGCAGTGGAGACGTACGGAGCGGACCGCGCGGAGCTTACCGTCCTCGAGGGGGCGGGGCACGGCTTCGGCGGGACGGACCTCGCCGAGGCGATCGAGACGGTGCTTGCCTTCCTCGAGGCGCGTACCTATACCTATAAATAAAGGACTTTCGGGATGGGACGCTCGATTTTTTCGGCCCCTCTTGCATTTTTCGGGAGAAAGCCGTATAATAGCCGTATCACAGATGAGGGGAGAGCCATGTTTCACATTGTGCTGCAAGAGCCGGAGATCCCGCAGAACACGGGCAACATTGCGCGCACCTGCGCGGCGACGGGGACGGCGCTCCACCTCGTCCGCCCGCTCGGCTTCGAACTCTCCGATAAGTACTTAAAGAGGGCGGGGCTGGACTATTGGGGGCTTGTGGAGGTCTTCGTCCACGACTCCCTCGAAGAGGTGTACGCCGCCCTCCCTTCCTCACGCTTCTTTTATTTTACGACCAAGGCTCCCCGCGCCTACACCGAAGTAAGCTACCGCGACGGGGACGCCCTCGTCTTCGGCAAGGAGACGAGGGGGCTTCCCGAGGAGCTTTTGATAAAGCACAGGGAGAGCTGCGTCCGCATCCCCATGCGGGAGGAGACGCGCTCTCTCAATCTCTCCAATGCCGCCGCCGTCGCCCTCTATGAGGCACTGCGGCAGACGGGGTTCGGCGGGCTGTCCGCGGAGGGGAAACTGCACAGGCTCTCGTGGGAGGATTGACGGTATCATGTTTTTCAAAAAATTATTCAGCCGCTTCGCCTTTGTGGCGCTCACGATCATCTCCCTCTTCGTGCTGTATTTCGTAGGGATCGCGGCGGCGGTCGTCTTCTCCTATCTCGCCGTCACCGCGGCCTTTCCCGGGGCGGGGCCCTATTTGCAGCTCGGGCTTTCCTTTGCCGCGTGGCTCATCGTCGCCCTCACCGTCCTCCATATCGTAAACCGCGACATGGTGCCCGAAACCAAGCTCCCGTGGGTGCTGTGCGTCACGACGCTCAACATCTTCGGGGTGGCGATCTACATTACCTTTTCCTCCCACCGTCCCTCCCGCCGCAGGCAGCGCATGTACCGCACCTTGCGGGAACGGGCGGCGCCGTTCGGGCAGCGGGTGTTCTCAAGGGAGGAACTCCGCGAGAGAACGGGGAGATGGTCGGAGATCGGCGAGGCGCTCTCCGCGGTGGAGCCCTCCGCCGTCGTCCGCGGCGGCACGGCTACCCGCTACCTCTCCTCGGGGGAGAAGTTCTTTTCCTCCCTCCTCGAAGACGTGCGCGCCGCAAAGAAGTTCATCTTCATCGAGACCTTTATCCTCGCCAAGGGGAAGGTATGGACGGAGCTTCTCTCCGTCCTCGAAGAAAAGGTGAAGGAGGGGGTGGAAGTCCGCCTCATGTACGACGACGTCGGCAGCATGGGCAGGGTGCATTTCCGCTATCACAAGACCCTCCGCAAGAAGGGGATCGACTGCGTGAAATTCAACCCCTTCGTGCCCGTCGTCTCCAATATCCACAACAACCGCGACCACCGCAAGATCGCCGTCATCGACGGCACGGTGGGCTACACGGGCGGCGCGAACATTGCCGATGAATACGCCAACATTACCTCCCCCCACGGGCATTGGAAGGATGCGGCGGTGCGCCTCGAGGGGGAGGGGGTACACAGTCTCACCCTCCTCTTTCTCACCCTCTTCGACATGCAGGCGCGGCGTGACGAGGACCTCTCTCCCTATTTTCCCGAGACGCACACGGAGGGCAGGGGATATGTTCAGCCTTACGGGGACGGGCCGAGCCCCCTCTACGGCAAGCACCTCGGGGAGGACGTTTACCTCAACCTCATCGGCGGCGCGAAGAAGACCCTCTATATCACGACGCCCTACCTCATCATCGACTATCACATGCGCGAGGCGCTCGTCCTCGCGGCGCGGCGGGGGGTGGACGTGCGCATCGTCACCCCGCACATTCCCGATAAAAAGCTCGTCTTCGCCCTCACCCGTTCCAACTACAGCGCCCTCATCGCGGCGGGGGTGAAGATCTACGAATACACCCCGGGCTTCGTCCACGCCAAGCTCTTCCTCGCCGACGGGGAGGTGGCGACGGTGGGCACCGTCAACCTCGACTACCGCTCCTTCCTCTTTCACTTCGAGGACGCCGTGGTCCTGTACAACACGGACGCGGTGGACGGGGTCGCGGAGGACTTCGAGGAACTCTTCTCCGTCTCGGAAGAACAGACGGCGGAGGGCGCGAAGAAGAACATTTTCTGGCGGGGGGTCTGCGGCCTCTTCAAGCTCTTCGCTCCCCTCTTTTAAGGAGAAGCTATGATCCATTCGATGAGTGGCGGTATCCTTTCGGACGATACCGTCTACACCTTTGCAAAGATCGAGATAGAAGGCGCTCCCCGCTGGTATCTTGCGCCCTTCCCCGTCTCGGCGGGGGACAGGGTGCTTGCCCCTTTGGGGCGGGAGATCGCGGAGGGGACCGTCCTCCGCACCGAGGTCTGCACCCGCCAGACGGCGCCTGTTCCCGTCAACCGCGCACAGGAACTTGCGGGATTTGCGCAAAAGGGTTGACAAGGACCCTTTCGCGTGGTACAATAGAGAAGACGTAGGGGAGTAATCGGCCCGCACGGGCGGGCGATATCGTCCACATTCTGCGGCATGTCCGCGGGCGCTATCACAAAACGGTGAGACTTACGCACGGCTTTTTCCGTGCGCAAGTCTTTTTTTTCGGCACCCCCTTTCTCGTCTGCGTGCGGGTGAGGGCATCCCCCCGTTCTTGTTCGCGCGCGGGGGAGGGCACCCCTTTCTTGCCCTCCCCCACTCGTGGGGGAGGGGTAGGGGAGGGGGCGCCGGACTACACAAAACCAAGGAGGGAACATGGAGATCTGGGAAGTCGTCCTCATCGGCGTTGCACTCGCAATGGATGCGTGCGCGGTCGGCATGACGGACGGCATGTCCGAGCCGCATATGCCCCCCGCGAAGGTCCTTTTGGTCGCGGGCACGTTCGGGCTGTTCCAAGGCCTCATGCCCCTCATCGGGTACGGCTGCGGGGCGGCGTTTTCGTCGCTCGTCGCAAAAGTTGCGCCCTATCTCTCCTTCGCCATTCTCTTCGTCCTCGGCGGGAAGGGGATCGTCGGCTACCTCCGCGGGCGGGGGAAGAAGGAGAAGTTCGTCCCCAAAAAGCCCCTCGGCGGGGGGAAACTGTTCGTGCAGGCCGTCGCGACCTCCATAGATGCGCTCGCCGTCGGGGTCACCCTTCTTGCCGCGGAGACGGCGCGGGGGCTTCCCTTCCATGTCGCATGGTGCGCCCTCGTCATCGGCGCCGTCACCCTGCTCCTCTCGGCGGGCGCCGTCTTTTTGGGGAAGAGGGCGGGGGACGCCCTCGCGGATAAGGCGGAGCTTGCGGGCGGGATCGTCCTCGTCGCCATCGGCGTCAAGATCCTCCTCGAGGGGGTGCTGTAAGCGGGGCGAAGGATGCGGAAAGGGGGCGGGAATGCTTGACTTTCCCTCCGTTTCATGGTACCATATACGGGACGGAAGGGAGTAGTCCCCGCGCCGCGGCAACATACCCCGGGGGAACCCGTGTTGCGGCGATCCGAATTTTTTCGGACGACAAGACTTTCGCTCGGAAAAAAAGAGGGTGAAGGGTATGGGTTGGACGATCGTTCTTGCCGTCGTAATGCTCCTTGCGGGCTTGGCGCTCCTCGTGAAGGGGGCGGACTTTTTGGTGGACGGCGCCTCGGGGCTGGCGGCGCGCATGCACATTCCTCCCCTCGTGATAGGGCTTACGGTCGTCGCGTTCGGAACGAGCGCGCCCGAGCTTGCCGTCTCCGTCGCGGCGGCTATCCGCGGCTCCACCGACCTTGCGGTCGGCAACGTCGTCGGGAGCAATATCTGCAACATACTCCTCATCGTGGGGGTCACCTCCCTCGTGCGGGAGCTGCCCGTCCGTAAAAATTCTTTCCGCCTCGATATCCCCGTTCTCCTCGCCGCCTCCGTCCTCCTCGTGGGGCTTGGCGCATGGGGGGAAGCGGTGGAGTGGTGGGACGGCCTCATCATGCTCCTCGTCTTTGCGGCGTATATGACCTTTCTCGTCGTCGGCGCCGTCAAAAAGAAGGAGGAGCTTTCCGCCCCGCCTCCCGAAAAGAACACCCTCTATAACCGTCTCAAAAAGAAAGTCTGGTTTTTGATCCTCATCACGGTGGGCGGGATCGCCGCCGTCGTCGGCGGGGGGACCCTCCTCGTCGAGGGGGCGACGACGGTCGCCGAACTCCTCTCCGTGCCCGAGGATGTCGTGGGCCTCACGATCGTCGCGATCGGCACCTCCCTCCCCGAGCTTGTCACCTCCGTCGTGGCGGCGAGAAAGGGGGAGACGGATATCGCCGTCGGCAACGTCGTCGGGAGCAATATCTGCAATATCTTCCTCGTGGCGGGGGTCTCCTCCCTCTTCCACCCCCTCGCCTTTACGATGGGGGAGAACCTCATCGACGGGCTTGTCGCTCTTGCCGCCGTCCTCCTGCTCCTCTTTTGCGCGATGGCGGCTCGGGGGAAAGTCAAGCGGTGGGCGGGAGCCTTGATGCTCCTCTCGTTCGTGGGTTACTACGTCTATCTCTTCCTTGCAAGACTATAAGGAGAACGTTTGAAACACCTCTTTGCCTGTCTCAAAAAATACCGCGCCGAGGCGATCCTCGCTCCGCTCTTCAAATTCTGCGAGGTGGTACTCGAGCTGTTGGTGCCGCTCGCGGTCTCGCGCATCGTAAAGGTGGGCACGGCGGACGGGGGCAACGTGCGGTATATCGTATACGGCTGTCTCGTCCTTGCCGCGTTCGGCGCGGCGGGGCTTCTTTTTGCGCTCACCGCGCAGTACTTTGCGGCGAAAGCGGCGGTGGGGGTCTCCTCCTCCCTCCGCGAAAAACTCTTCGTAAAACTCCAATCCCTCTCCTTTTCGCAGATCGACGAGATCGGCACCCCCGCCATGCTCACCCGCATCACGAGCGACGTCAACGGGGTGCAGTCGGGCGTCAACATGACGCTCCGCATCCTCCTCCGCTCTCCCTTCGTGGTATTCGGCGCGATGGCGATGGCGTTCGTCGTCGATTGGCGGGCGGGGTGCGTCTTCGCGGGGATGATCCCCATCCTTCTTCTCATCGTCTTCTCGGTGATGGCGGCGACCTCTCCCCTCTACCGCAACGTGCAGGGGGAGCTGGACGGCGTCTACACCTCCACCCGCGAAAATCTTGCGGGGGTGCGCGTCATCCGCGCCTTCCGCAGGGAGAAGACGGAGGAGAAGCGCTTTTCGGAGAGGGCGGAAAAACTCAAGGAGGCGCAGAAAAAGGCGGGCAGGGTGGCGGCCGTCACCGCGCCTTTCACCTTTGCGATCGTCAACATTGCCGCCATTCTCCTCGTGTACGTGGGGGGGCTGCGCGTCGATCTCGGCTTTCTTGCCAAGGAGGACGTCCTCGCCCTCTACGGCTATCTCTCCCTCGTCCTCGTCGAACTCATCAAGCTCGCCAATCTCATCGTCACCGTCTCCCGCGCGGTCGCCTGCCAGAAGCGGGTGGGGGCGGTCCTCGATCTTCCCCCCGAGCCTTCCGTCCTCTCCGCCCCCGATAAGAAGGACGAGGACTACGCCGTCTCCTTCGAGAATGTGGAATTCTCCTACGCGGGCGGCGGCGCTCCCGCCCTCAAAGAGGTGAGTTTTGCGGTGAAAGCGGGGGAGACGGTGGGCATCCTCGGCGGCACGGGTTCGGGAAAGAGTACCCTCGTCCATCTCCTGCCCCGCTTCTATGCGGCGACCAAGGGGACGGTGCGCTTAAACGGCGAAAACGTGAACGGCATTCCCTACGAGACCCTCCGCGAGAAGGTCTCCGTCGTCCCCCAAAAGGCGGTGCTTTTCCGCGGCACCATCCGCGAAAACCTCCAATGGGGTAAGAAAAACGCGACGGACGAGGAACTTCTTGCCGCTTGCAAGGCGGCGCAGGCGCTCGACGTGTTGGAGGCAAAGGGGGGATTGGACGGCATGATCGAGCAGGAGGGGAGGAACCTCTCGGGCGGGCAGAAACAGCGGCTCACCGTCGCCCGTGCCCTCGTCAAAGACCCCGAGGTTCTCATCCTCGACGACTCCGCTTCCGCCCTCGACTACGGCACGGACGCCCGCCTCCGCGCGGCGCTCAAAGAGAGAAAGGGGACGACGTTCATCGTCTCCCAGCGGGCGGCTTCCCTCATGCACGCCGATCTCATCCTCGTTCTCGACGACGGCAGGATCGTCGGCGCCGGCTCTCACGGGGAACTTCTCGCAAACTGCGGGCTGTACCGCGAGATCTACCGTACGCAGTTTCAGGAGGAAAGGGCATGAAGGGCGGCAAGATGAAGACCTTGAAGCGCATTTTCTCCTATGCGAAAAAGGAGAGGGGGCTGTTTGTTTGCATCCTTCTCCTCTCCCTCCTTGTCTCGGCGGGGCAGCTCGCCGTGCCCTTCCTCGTGGGGTGCGCCATCGATTGCCTCATCGGTACGGGTGTCGTCGACTTTGCGGCGCTCGGCGGCTATTTTCTCTGGATCGGCGGGTGCATCGCGGTCACGGGGGTTTCCCAGTGGTTCCTCTCGGCGGCAAGCAACCGCGCCGTCTACCATGTCCTCTGTTCGGTACGCAAGGACGCCTTCCGCAAGATCTCCCGTCTTCCCCTTTCTTATCTCGACGCCCGTCCCTTCGGGGAGACGGCGAGCGTCATCATTGCGGACGCGGAGCAGTTCTCGGAGGGGATGCTCCTCGCTTTCAACCAACTCTTCACGGGGCTTTCCACCATCGTCGGCGTTCTCGCCGTGATGCTCGCCCTGCGCTGGGAGATCGCCCTCATCGTCTTCTGCATCACCCCGCTCTCCTTCTTCGTCGCGCGGTTCATCGCCTCGAGTACCTACCGCACCTTCCGCAAACAGTCGGAGGTACGCGCCGACCAGACCGCCTTTCTCGACGAGATGGTGGCGGGCCTCAAAGTCGTAAAGGCCTATTCCCACGAGGGGGAGAACGAGAAAATTTTCCGCGAGGGGAACGAGAATTACCGCAAAGTCTCCCTAAAAGCCGTCTTCCTCTCCTCGACGACCAACCCCACGACCCGTTTCATCAATGCCCTCGTCTATGCCGCCGTCGCCCTCGCGGGGTGCCTCTTCGTCGTCTCCACGGCGGGGGCGGCCGTCCCCTTCACGGTGGGGCGGCTCTCCACCTTCCTCTCCTACGCCAACCAATACACCAAGCCCTTCAACGAAATCTCCGAAGTGGCGGCGGAATTCCAGAACGCCCTCGCCTGTGCGGAGAGGCTGTTTGCCCTCATCGGGGAAGAGGAGGAGCCGCAGGACGGCGCTCTTCCCGTCCTCGGCGAGGCGAGAGGGGAGGTCGCCATGAAGAACGTGACCTTCTCCTATTCCCCCGAAAAGAAGCTCATCGAGGGGCTGTCCCTTTCGGCGGGCGCGGGCAAGCGGGTCGCCATCGTCGGCCCCACGGGGTGCGGGAAGACGACGCTCGTCAACCTCCTCATGCGCTTTTACGACGTGCAGGGCGGGGCGGTGGAGGTGGACGGCAAAGACGTCCGCTCCGTCACCCGTGCCTCCCTCCGCGAAAATTACGGCATGGTCTTGCAGGAGACATGGCTCAA
>CANRFW010000060.1 GCA_947630035.1 uncultured Clostridia bacterium
GGGGGGTCGTTCCCGTCTTCCGTTGCCTCGGGGGCATCGGCGGGTTCTTCATTCTCGGGGGCGGGTTCGGTTGCTTCCTCGTTCCCGGGGGCGGGTTCGGTCGTCCCTTCGGCGTCTTCCTCAGCCTCGGGTTCGGTCCCTTCCGCGCTCTCCGCGTCGTCGGGCGCTTCTTCCGCCTTGGGCGCTGCCGTCTCCGCCTCGGAGTACACGTCCACGGACTTGTCGTCGGTGGTGTCGACCGCCATAAGCTCTTCCTTGGGCGCCTTCTCCTCTTTGCTGCGCTTCTTCAAATAGAACCAGATGCCCACGCCGGCGCCGGCCGCTGCGAGGACCGCGGCGATGACGATGAGTGCGATCGCCCACCCGGGCAGTTTCTCTTTCTCCTCCGCGGGTGCGGTGTACGATTTCAGCCCCGTCGTCTGCCAATAGGTATCCCAGCTCTCCTCGTCCGCATCCGTCCACTTGCCGAGCCTCGTTACGAATGCGCTGTAGGTGCGGTAGCTCGTTTCGCCGTCCTTATAGTCGGTCTCCTTGAAGAGCTTGTCCTCCTCCTTCTCCGCGGGATCCCCCTCTCCGCTTGCAAAGGCGGCGAACAGAGTCTGGTCTTCCTCGGTGTAGAGGTAGTCCGCTTTCTTGCCGGCGTCCGTAGCCGCCTTGATATTCTCGTCGAACTGCTTCGTCTCCCCCGTGTAGAAATAGTAACGGAGGGCATCCGCAAGGTCGCCGCGGTCGGCGTCGAGCTTCGCGAACAGTCCCTTCTCGGCGTCGGAATCCATGAGGGAGTTGTATTTCTCGTTGACGGCTTCCAGCTCCTCATTGTTGAGAAGTTTGCCGTTCCCGTCCGTCAGAGAGACCGTCGAGATATAGTTATAGGTGTTGGACCCGTAGGCGCGGGCCTCGGCGAAGTACAGCCTGCCGCCAACGACCTCGAAGTTGTACCAATTCGAAGCGTGGGTCACGTCGAGGATCTGCACGGGCTGCCAGGGCTTGTTGTTCTCGCCCTCGAAGGGGAGTGACGGGGGATCGTAGTTCCTGCCGCTCCCGTTGTAGGCGGCGCGGCTGATATTCCCGCCCGCGGTGTAGTAGACGTAGTCGTAGGTCTCGTCCGAATCGTCGCGGAGGACGAGGGATGCGGAGGATACGTCGTAGGCGACGACGGTGCCCTTCTGGTTGCCGCTCGTCTCCACCGTCCCCTTGATGCTGTTCTCGATCTCGCCGCTGCCGTCCTTGCGGACATCCGCGCGGTAAATGTTGTTATCCGCAACGTAGAGGTAGTGGTGCTGGAAGTTGTCCCCCTCGCCCGTGTGGTAGAAGATGGCGGAGGTGGACGCCTTGGAGGTGTTCGAGGAGTTGGCGACAACGGTGAGGTTGCCCGCTTCCGCTCCCTTCACGGAGTTGCCCGAGACGCAGTCCCACGCCGAACCGAGGAGGGAGAGGTCGAGATAGTAGAGCTTTGCCGCGACCGACCCTTCCGCACGGGTGAAGTACAGCCCGCCGTTCGTGTACGACTGCAGGACATAGTTGTAGCCGCTCTTGGTGAGGGGCTTGGTCTCCGTGTTGTGGTTGAACTGGGTGACGGACTCCTCCTGCAGTTCGCCGATACCGTCGAGTACGATCTCGCCCAAGTTGAGGTAGGGCTCCTCGCCGTCGTGTTCTTTCAGGTAGTCCTCGTCGTACTCATACTCGTAGGGCGCCTTCTTCGCATCGGCGCGGACGCGGTAGATCTGGTTGTAGTCGGAAATGGAGACGGGGGTCTCGGTGTCGATATCCTTCGTCACCCCCATCGTGTAATAGAAGTAGGGGTCCTCTTTGTCGTCGCTGCAGAGGACGTATGCCGTGACGCCCCTTGCAAGGAGGGTATCCGTCTTCGCCTCGATATCGTAGGAGTGCAGGTTGCTCGACTCGGCATAGAGGATATACACCTTCTCGCCCGCCTTGACGAAGCGGTAGACCGTCGCATTGTCGGAGACCTGCAGGTGCTTCTGCACGTCCGACCCGTCGAGCTTCGCGCTCTTGAAATCGAGATAGTTGGTTTCGATGACGCCCGAAGTGTTGCGGACGTTGTTGGGGGTCGCATAATACACGCGGTCGCCGTAAATATAGGTGCCCGCCGTGTAGTCCCCCGAGGTGATGAGGGAGGGGACGACCGTCTCCGCGTTCTGTCCTTTGCCCGCGGCAAGGTCCTCTTCCTTGATGCGCATGAGCGCACCCTTGACGGGGGCACCGTAGGTGTTATCGGACTCGTAGCTCTCCACGCCGTTGACGAAGTAGATATAGTTGCCCTTCTGCACGACGAATCCGCCGTTGGAGACGACCTCCGCGCCCGCTTCGGGACCGCCCTGCAAAGGGGTGAAGGAATACCCGCACGCCGCGAGGGACAGCGCTCCCGCGGAGAGCGCCGCGCCGAGCGTGAATGCAATGAATTTTTTTACCGTTTTGCGCATATCGCACACCTGACCGTATTTCGGAAATTTCTCGTTCTAACGATACAGCTTTTATTATATACTAAAATAAGCTTTTTCGCAATCAAAAACTCGTGAAAATTATACTTTTCTCGGAAATTTTTGTGCGTACGGAGGTGCCCCGATGGAAAAATTCGGGATTTTCGAGTTGCTCGACGCCCTTTCCGCCGTCACCGCCCCCGACGGGACGGAGGATCGGCTCCCCTCGCCGGAGAAGGATGGGGGCGACGCGCCCGCAGTTTCCCGCCCCGATGCAAGCCAAAGCGCCTTTGCTCCCCCCTCTTACGGCCCCCCGCCCGACCCGCCCGAAGAAAAAGAGAAGACGGGCGCCGCCGCGTTCCCTCCGCGGGAGAAGGGGAACGCCGTCTCCGCCCTCATGGAGCGGCACGAAAAGATGAGCCGCCGCATCGACAAAAACAAATAGGACGGAGTACGGGGCGTGCCGTTGAAGCGCGCCGCGGCGAACACAGAAAGCACGCCATGCCTCGACTGCGCTCGGCATGACGTGCTTATAAGGCGTGCTTATGTGGACTGAAAAGAACGAAGTGCGGCGTCTCCCTATGCCTTGCGGACGGCAAAGCCGCGGGATAGGAGCCATGTGAAGAGCAGCGGCAGCCACTGCGCCGCGGCGGGATTCACGCGGACGTCGTTTTCATCGTCCGCCGTCTCCACGCTGCACACGGAGAGGCCGTGTACCCCGCTCCCGAAGACGTGCAATTCGAAGGGCACCTTGCATGCGGCGAGCTTCTCCGCCGCACGGAGGGAGTTCTGCACGGAAACGGCGCCGTCGTCCGCCGTGTGCCACAGGAAGACGGGCGGGCAATCGGGCGTGATGCGCTCCACGACGGAGAGCTGCTTTTTGAGTTCTTCGTCTCCCCCCGAAATAATTTGCGCCGTGCCGCCGTGCGTGTTATAGTCGGTGGTGAGTACGGCGTAGCAGAGCGCCGCCGCGTCGGGGCGGACGTTGCGTTCCCCGAGAACTTCTTTGATATACGGGTCCCCGTACATGGTCGCAAGAGTCCCCGCGAGATGCCCGCCCGCCGAGAACCCGACGGCAACCAGTGGGCCGACGGACAGATCCCCCGCCCTCTCGCGGATATACGCCGCCGCCATCGCCGCCTCGAGAAGGGGGACGGGATGGGGGGTGTTGACGGTGTAATCGAGGCGGAACGCGGCATACCCGCGGGCGAGGAATTGCAGTTCGACGGGCTCCCCCTCCCGCGGCGAGAGGAAGTTGTAGCCGCCGCCCGGGAAGATGAGTGCGGCGGGGCGGAGCTTTTTTGCCACCGACCCGCACTCCGGAACGGTTACGGAGAGATAGCCGCCCGCTCTCCCCTCGCGGGGGATGCGGAAATACGCATAGAGATCGACTGTATCGCGGTACATAGGTGCCTCCTTTTTTTCGGGCTTTATCAAAAAAACCGACCGCAGGGTCGGTTTTTTTCCAATTATCTCTTGGAGAACTGCGGAGCGCGGCGTGCTTTCTTCAAGCCGTACTTCTTTCTCTCCTTGACGCGGGGGTCTCTCGTGAGGAAGCCCGCCTTCTTGAGTGCGGGACGGCACTCGGGTTCGGCCTCGAGAAGGGCTCTCGCAATGCCGAGGCGGATGGCGCCCGCCTGCCCCGTATATCCGCCGCCGATGACGTTTACGAAAATGTCGTACTTCCCTTCGGCATTGACTTCAACGAGGGGCTGTTTGACGACGTATTGCGTCGTCCCCTGCGGGAAGTAATCCTCGAGCGACCGATCGTTGATGACGATCGCGCCGCTGCCTGCGGGAAGGAGGCGTACACGGGCGATCGCCTTCTTTCTCCTGCCCGTGCCCCAATATTGCAATTTTTTCTTCAAATTCGCCTTCGCCATGACGTTCTCTCCTTAAAATAATTTCAGCGCTTCGGGCTTCTGAGCCTCGTGCTTATGCTCCGCTCCCTTGTACACTCTCAGCTTCTTGATCATCTGTCTGCCGAGGGAGTTCTTGGGAAGCATCCCCTTTACGGCCTCGTAAACCGCGAGGTCGCTGCGCTCCGCCATCATTTTGCCGTAGGAGATCTCCTTGAGGCCCCCGATATATCCCGTGTGATAGCGGTAGAATTTATTCTCGAGCTTTTTGCCCGTGAGAACCACCTTGTCGCTGTTGATGACAATCACAAAATCGCCCGTATCCACATTGGGCGTAAAAGTAGGCTTGTTCTTCCCGCGGAGAACGGCGGCGACTTTGGATGCAAGCCGTCCGAGCGGAAGCCCGTCGCCATCGACGACGTACCACTTTCTCTCCACATTCTGCGCGTTCGCCATGTAGGTTTTCATTCTTGTCTCCTTGCTCTCTTGCCTTTCAACACCGGAACCGCCGAAAACAGGGCTTTCCGACCGTTTACTTCATCATTATAGGACTTCGGAAAATTTCCGTCAAGCTGTTTTGCGTTGCGAAATCAAAATTTTTCGGAAAAAAGCAAAATATTTTTTTGCACTTTCGGCATACAAATTATCGCCCGAAGCCGGCCGCGCTCCGCCGCTTTTCCTTATGTGTTGCGTGCGCGCGAGGGGAGGTGGAAAGACGGCCGAAAAGGTTACGGGGCGGGGCGACAAAAGCGCCGCGGGGTGGGGTGACAAAAACGTCACGGGACGGTGCGACTCCCCGTAACGTCATTCCGAACCGTTTCAAACGCCCGCCCGCGACTGCGGGCGGGCGTTTGAAACGCGTGAGGAAACTCTCTTTCGGAAAACGATGAGGTTCCTCCGCCGCAAAGAGCGCGGCGTCGGAATGACGTGTTTTACGGGTGCGGCGTCGGAATGACGTACAGAGGTAACCGCGGCGCCCTCTTGCCTTCCCCTCGAGGGGAAGGTGTCACGGCTGCCCTTGCCGTGACGGATGAGGTGGTGAATAATTTTATACGCCTCATCACCGCCAAAATGGCGGAGCTTCAGCGCAAGGCACGCCTACGGCGTCCTCGAGGAGAAGCCGAGAGTAGCCGAAATAGAGGGCGGACCCTCACCCCCACCCCTCCCCCTGACGCAGGGGGAGGGCAAGTTGCGGGCGGGGCGCGCGGAGTCGCACGTCATGTTGAGCGCAGTCGAAACATGACGTGCGGTATACCGTCACCCCTCGACTTACGCTCGGGGTGACGTACACATATGCCCCCGATCGACGTACACATGTGTGTTCCCGATCATAGAAACACGTCACCCCGAGCGTAAGTCGAGGGGTGACGCGGTTGAATGCTGGGCGCCTTGGCGGGACGCTCGGGGGTGCGGGGAAAAAGCGTTAAAGTTATCGGTAATAGCTATCCGGGCGGTCGACTGCCGTAACGGCGCCGTAGTCCTCTTTCAGCGAGATCCCGATCGCCGTCACTCCCTTTTCCATGCGGTTGCCCTCCTCGTCCGTCCAGAGCGCCCCGTTGAAGAGGACCTTGTCCTTGAAAAAGGGCGGGTCGTTGAAGAACGGATAGGTATGATACCCGCAGCACAGGCCGTAACCCAGATAGATCCCGTCGTAATATCCCTTGAGGTTGTTCACATGGTCGTGCCCGCAGAAGAGCGCCTTGGTACAGCCGCCCGCCTTGATACGGGCAAACACATCGGGGTGGTCCGTCCCCTCGGCGTTCCCCTGATAGAAGACGCCGACGGTGTATCCCTCGTCCCCGTAAACATATTCGCTCTCCGCTTTTTCGCTCTCGCGCACCACGCCCGTTACGTCCCTTATCTCCACGTCGGGCAGCTGCTCTTTCACCGTCTCGGGGATCTCCCTCCCCTTTTCGAGTTCGTTGAGGTAGTAGAGGTTCGCGAATTCCTTGATGGGGATATGGAAGAACATGGTGCTTTGGATATCGGGCTTTTCCTCTTTCAGCCCCGCGACCGCCCAATCGTACCAATCCATCTGGTCGGTGCGGATCCAATCGTACACCCAATCGGTGAGGGAGACGTTGTTCGCCTCGGGGTACATGCCCGAATCGAGGCAGACGAGGCTGTAGACGAGGTCCTCCGCCCTCTTCTCCCCGCGGTAGATATTGACGAGGAAATTCCCCGTGCCGTGGATATCCTCGGGGCCTGCGTCGAAGAGGCAATACTCATACCCCTCGAGGAGCTTGCAGAGGGTGTATTTGCTGCAGTCGAACTGCGCATCGTGATTGCCGAAGACAAACGTCCAATACTGCTTTTTCTTCTCCATGAAGCGGGCGAAATTGCGGAAGGCGTCCCATGTGAAGACGGAGAGGGTGAGGTCCCCCGTCACCACGCAGAGATCGGGCTTCTCCGCCTCGATCGCGCGCTCGAGGAGGTCCATCGTCTTCCTGTCCCGCGAGGGAAAGTTGCAGAACTTGAGCTGCGGGTCGGCGATCTGTAAAATTTTGATCTCCTCCGCATCCTCATCTAAAACGAGGGAGGGGAAGAGATCGAGGGAGAAGGGCGTATTGCCCCCGTCGAAACGGTAGCTGCCGAAAACTTCTGGGCTTTGCATGTGTACCCCCGCGCGAATGGCGAGGCACGCCGCGGCAAGCAGCATGACCCCGAAGATCCCCGCAAGCACCAGCCCGAAGATCGCAAACCCCCGTTTTACCTTTTTCTTTCGTTCGCCCGTCATTGCGTCTCCGCGCCTTACTCTTTTTCCTCTCCGATGGGAGGAAGCGTCTTGATGACCCGCGCGGGGTTGCCCACCGCCACGGAATTGCCCGGGATATCGTGTACCACGACGCTGCCCGCGCCGATGACGACGTTGTCCCCTATTGTCACCCCGGGCAACACTTTCACCCCGCCGCCGAACCACACGTCGCTTCCCACCGTGATGGGCTTTGCAAATTCCAGCTCCCGGCGGCGCACCATGGCGTCGAGCGGGTGCCCCGCCGCGTAAAAGCCGCATTGCGGTGCAATGAAGACGTTGTCGCCGAAGGTGATCTTATTGCAGTCTAAAAACACGCAGTCGTGGTTGGCGTAAAAGTTCTCGCCGACCTCGGTGTTGCAGCCGTAGTCGAACCACACATTGCTCTCGATCGTGAAGTTCTTGCCGTGCTTGCCCAAAAGTTCATGGAGAATGGCGCGGC
This sequence comes from uncultured Clostridia bacterium, assembly GCA_947630035.1. Taxonomy (GTDB): domain Bacteria; phylum Bacillota; class Clostridia; order Christensenellales; family Borkfalkiaceae; genus Gallimonas. The sequence goes on from CANRFW010000060.1 coordinate 7,495, forward strand.
GCTTCTCCTTCTCCTCGCGGGGGGTGCGGTTGTACTCCTCGCACAACTTTTTGGAACGGGCAAGCGCCTCCGTAAGTTCGGGCACGAAGGCGGTGTACAGTTCGCCCGCGAGCATCTTTTGCTTTTCGGTCATATGGGTCTCCTCGGGAAAATTTGACGGAAGATACGCTCCGCCCCCTTGGGGCGCCGGCATGAAGGGATATCCGCGCTCCCGTATGCGGGCAGACGGTTACTCCAAAATCGCCTTGATACGGCGGACGCCCGCGGAGGAGGACTGCTCTTTCGTGATCTTAAAATGCCCCAGAACGCCCGTATGCTCCACATGCGGGCCGCCGCACATCTCCTTGGAAAACTCGCCGATCGAATAGGTCTTCACGACGTCGCCGTACTTCGAATCGAACACGCCGACGAACTTCTCCTTCCTCGCCTCTTCGAGACTCATCTCCCTGTAAACGACGGGGATATCCTCCCGTATCTTCTCGTTGACGAGGTCCTCCACCGCCTTCACCTCTTCGGGCGTCATGGGGCGGTCGAAGTTGAAGTCGAAGCGCATGCGCTCGTCGGTAATGTTGGACCCCTTCTGGTTGCAGTCGGGGGAAAGCACCGTCTTCAATGCGGCATTGAGAAGATGGGTCGCGGTATGGTATTTTACGGCCTGCTCGGAGTGGGATTCCAATCCCCCCTTCGCCTGCCCCTTTTCAAGGGCGCGGCTCTTCTCCTGATGCTCTTTGAATGCCGCCTCGAATCCCTCCTTGTCCACCGTAAGCCCCTGCTCCGCGGCAAGCTCTTCGGTGAGTTCGAGGGGGAAGCCGTAGGTATCGTAGAGACGGAAGGCCGCCTTGCCGCCGATGACCGTTTCGGGGACATAGGCGGGATTTTGCTTGGAGAGGAACTCGTTCTTCCTCGCGATGCCCTGCACGCACTTCTCGTATTCCTTCATGCCCGAGGCGAGGGTCGCCTCGAAGCGCTCCGCCTCCTTTGCGATCTCCCCGAGAATGTAGTCTTCCCTTTCGGGGAGGAGGGGGTACGCCTCGTTGTACACCTCGCGGATATAAATCTTGGCGACCTCTATAAGGGCCGAGGAGGAGACCCCGAGCTGGCGGCAATAGCGGATGGCGCGGCGCATGATGCGGCGGAGGATATATCCCGCCCCCACGTTGGAGGGAAGGGCGCCCACCTTGTCACCGATGAGCATGACCGTCGTGCGGGTGTGGTCGGCAATGATGCGCATGGCGCGCCTGTCCTCCCCGCCGTCGTCGTATTTCTTGCCCGAAAGCTCCTCGAGCTTTTGAAGGACCCCCGTGAAAAGGTCGGTCTTGTAGGCATCGGTAAGCCCGTTCAAAAAGAGGAGCATCCTGTCGAAACCGAACCCCGTGTCCACATTTCCGCGCCCGAGAGGCTCGTAACCCGTCTCCGTCTTCTTGTATTGCATGTAGACGTCGTTGCCGATCTCCACATAGTCGTCGGGGAAGACGGGGTCCTCCTTTCCGGGATCGAGGGGATAGAACCACTCGTTGTCGGGACCGCACGGGGTGCCCACCGTGCCCTCGAGTTCCCACCAGTTGTCCTCCTTGGGCAGGTAGAAAATATGCTCGGGTTTTATGCCGAGCCCGATGAGAAGATCGGCCGTCTCACTGTCCCGCGGGGCGGAGGCGTTGCCCTCGAAGACGGTGGCGCAGAGCTTATTCTTGTCCAGCCCGAATACGTCGGTCAAAAGCTCGAATGTCCACGCCGTCTTCTCCTTTTTGAAGTAGTCGCCGAGGGACCAGTTGCCCATCATCTCGAAGAAGGTGAAATGGGAGGGATCGCCCACGCTGTCGATATCCACCGTGCGCATGCACCCCTGTACGTTGCAGAGCCGCTTGCCCGCGGGGTGCGGTTTGCCCAAAAGATAGGGCATTAAGGGCTGCATGCCCGCCACGTTGAACATGACGCCCGTCGACCCGTCGCCGATGAGGGACACCGCGCCGATATCGGTATGCCCCTTGCTCTTGTAAAACTCGAGCCACTTTTGCCGAAGCTGTTTGCCTGTGATTTTCATGGTATTCTCCGTTTTTGGTTGTTGTTTCTTGTTTGATATTGCCGCGCCCTTTCTCGGCTCCCCCTCTCGGACACCGCCTTTCTTCTCGGCTTCCCCCCTTTGGGGGAGCTGTCACGCCGCCCTTTGGCGTGACTAAGGGGGTTCTCGGCTCCCCCCTTGGGGGGAGCTGTCACGCCGCCCTTTGGCGTGACTAAGGGGGTTCTCGGCTCCCCCCTTTGGGGGAGCTGTCGCGCCGCCTTTTGGCGTGACTGAGGGGGTTCTCGGCTCCCCCCTTTGGGGGAGCTGTCGCGCCGCCTTTTGGCGTGACTGAGGGGGTTCTCGGCTCCCC
>CANRFW010000061.1 GCA_947630035.1 uncultured Clostridia bacterium
CATCGGACGGGGTTTACATGGCACGGGGCGTTACCGTCCCGTCGGTGAGCCCTTACCTCGCCTTTCCACCCTTGCCGCGCAATGCGTTCCGACACCCTCTCGGGTCTTCTAACCTTTTCGGGGTCTCCCGAAAAGTTGAACCCTTTTCGGGTCTCCCGAAAAATCGTTATGCGGTTTTTGCGAGCAAAAACCGCAACTTGTCATTCGGGAACGCATTGTGCGGCGGTCTATTTCTGTTGCACTTTCCTTGGGGTCACCCCCACCTGACGTTATCAGGCGTCCTGCCCTGCGATGCCCGGACTTTCCTCATCGTACAAAATGTACGCCGCGACCGCGTAGCACACTCGGATCGTAACTATTATACCACAAATTTCCGAAAAGTACTTGAATTTTGCGGCGATTATGGTAAAATAAAATTATGTTTTTTGATTTGGGGGATACAGTATGAAAAAAACCAAGATCGTCTGCACGCTCGGGCCTGCCTCGGAAACCAAGGAAGTGATCTCCGCCATGGCGGACGCGGGCATGAACGTTGCACGCATCAACTTCTCGCACGGCACCCATGAGGACCATGCGAAAAAGATCGCCATCTTAAAGGAAGTGCGGGAGGAAAAGCACATTCCCCTGCCCATCCTCCTCGATACGAAAGGCCCCGAGTTCCGCATCAGGACCTTCAAAAACGGCAAGATCTTCCTGAACGAGGGGGACCCCTTCACCTTTACGGCGGAGGAGATCGAGGGGGACGAAACGAAAGTTGCCGTCTCCTACAAAAATATCTGCAAGGATATGAAACCGGGAGACAAGATCCTCCTCAACAACGGGCTTATGGTCTTCGAAGTCGTGGAAGTGAAGAAGCCCGAGGTGCATTGCAAGGTGGTAATCGGCGGGGAACTCTCCAACCGCAAGAGCATGTTCTTCCCCGAAAAGCAGCTCGACCTCGTGTACCTCTCCGAACAGGATAAATCCGACCTTCTCTTCGGCATCGAACAGGGGGTGGACTTTGTCGCCTGCTCTTTCGTCTCCAAGGCGCAGGACATTCTCGACGTGAGAAACTTCCTCCGCGAACACGGCTCCACCGATATCGACCTCATCGCAAAGATCGAGAACCGCGCGGGCGTCAACAACCTCGACGAGATTCTGAAGGTCTCCGACGGCATCATGATCGGCCGCGGCGACATGGGGGTGGAGATCCCCTACGAGGAGCTGCCCGATATCCAGAAACATATCATCACCGCATGCCGCAAGGCGGGAAAGCGTTGCATCACGGCGACGGAGATGCTCGAGAGCATGATCCACCAGCCCCGCCCCACCCGTGCCGAAATTTCCGACGTTGCAAACGCCGTGTACGACGGGTCCTCCGCCATCATGCTTTCGGGGGAGACGGCGGCGGGCGAATACCCCGTGCAGGCAGTCGCCGCGATGGCGCGCATCGCCGAGCAAGCGGAGAGCAAGACGGAGTATATCCAATACGTCGAGGACAAGGAGTACCTCATCCGCGGTCTCTCGGACGCCCTCTCCCACTCCGCCTGCCTCCTCGCCCACGACGTGAAGGCAAAGGCGATCGTCGTCTGCACCCGCACGGGCGGCACGGCGAAGATGGTCTCGAGGTTCCGTCCCAATATCGATATCATCGGCATGACAACGGACGAGAAGAGTTACAGAAAACTCGCCCTCTCGTGGGGGGTCCTCCCCATGCGGAGCGAGGAATACTTCTCGGTGGACGTTCTCTTCCACTTCGCCAAGCGCGCCGCGATCGAGAGCGGGCTTGTGGAGAAGGGGGACGTGATCGTCATCACAGGCGGCACTCCCAACGGCAAGAGCGGAAATTCTTCCCTCATCAATCTGGAAACGGTGTAAACGGACATAGCAAGCGCCCCGTGATTGCGGGGCGCTTTTCCTATTCTTATTCCAAAGGGTTAGCCCCAAGGGCCGCCCGGTCTCGTTCCGCTCGGTCTTCCTCCGGGGCCGCCGCTCGGGTTGCCGCCCGGGTTGCCGATGCCGCCCGAAGAGCCGACCGACGTAATGATGCTCTCAACCGTGAATTCGCAGAGGCTGCTGTCCCCGCCGTAAAGCCGATAGCTCTTCCCCTTTTCAAGTTCGGGGCAGGAGAGGATGACCGATTGGCACGCCTTCGGGGTGCGGAAGGTCATGATCGTGTTCCCCTCCCCGTCCGTGAGTGTGAGGTTGGTCCCCGCCGCGATCGATTGGTTCCTTGCAAACGACAAGACGCACTGCGTGGAATTCTGTGCGGGGGTCTCGACCATGCCCAAGGGGCCGACGGCGAAGGGGTATCCGCCCGTGACGACCGCCCCGCCGCTCTCCGTATCCAGAGAGGCGTCCATATTGCTCGTGGGACCTGCGACGTAGGTCTCGCCGCCGGAGATGAGGATCGTGCCGTTGGAGTCGATCCCGTCGCCGCCCGCGTCCACATAGACCTTGCCGCCCGCAATGATGATATGCTCGGTCACGCTCTTATCGTCGCTCGCGGCGTTGATCCCGTCGTCCTGCGCCGTAATGTTTACGGTGCCGCCCGCGATCTCCACATAGCCGCCCTCGATGCCCTCGTAGCTCTTTGTTACGGTGATCTCCCCTCCCGTGATCTTCGTGAGGACGTCGCTCGTCAAGGCGTCGTCGTAGGTGGAGATCGTAAAGGTACCGCCGTCCACCCGAAGGTTGCCGCTGTTGGCGTGGATGGCGTCGTCCGAGCTGTCGATCGTAAAGGTGCCGCTCCCGATGATCACGGAGTAGTCCCCCTCCGTCACGGTAATTTCCTTTTCTTCGTCATTCGGGTCGGGGTACTCGATCTCCCCCACCTTGATCCCCTTACAGCCCTGCGCGAGCGCATAGAGCGAACCCCCGCGATAGTCGGAGGCGACCTTCTGATAGCTGTTCCCGCTCTTTATGTAGCGGAAGTCATCCGCGGTAAGTTCGTAGTCCGCCCTGTTCGCTGCGGTATCGGCAACGAACACGCCGTTCGTCCTGATATCGTAGGTACCGCCGACAATGTATACGACGGTATCGGCCTGTATCCCGTCCCCCGCCGTCTCGCAGGTGTAGGAAACATTCTTCAGACAGACGTAGCCCTCGTCCGTCGTGAACGCCGTCGTTTTGTCGTCGCACTCCGCGTTGATCCCGTCCTTGCCCGCAGACAAGACGTTGATCTCACAATCGCAAGCGGAGACGGAGAGCGCGGAGATCGCATGGTTTTCCGCCGTAAGCGCAAGCGAGCAATCGACGATTTCAAGCCCCTTTGTGACTTTGACCGCGTTCTTGCCGCTCTCGACGGAGAGCGACCCGCTCCCGTTGAAGGAGAGCGCCCCCTTGATATGGATGCCGTTCTCCCCGTCCGCGGAGACGGCGGAGTTTTCGCCGAGAAGGGTTACGACGACCTTCGCGTTTTTATAACCAGAGCCGTCGAGGGCGACGCCGTCCGCCCGCTCTATCGTTGCCCCGTCGAAGATGAGGTGCAAGTTGAGTCCGTCCGCGCCGAGCGCAATGCCGCCGTAACTGCCCCGAAAGAGGTAGGTCCCGCTCTCCGAAAGGGTGGAAAGCCCCTCATCGGGAGAGACGGTCACCGCCCCCGCCGCGGAGGTGTTTTCGGACAGCGCGGAGAGATCCGGATCGGAAAAGGCATCTTTGATGCCGTCCGTCACGTCCTCGGCGCCGTTTGCGATCTCCCCCGTCCCGCCCCCGCCGAGGTAGTCCCCGGGGTTTTTGAACGGCTCTTTCCCGCAGCTTGCAAGCGCGAATATCGGCAGGGCAAGCGCAAAAACCAAGAAGAAATTCCGTTTCATGCAGACCTCCTTTTACGGCTGCTTTCCCCCATTATACCACAAAAGCGGCCTGCAAATCAAGCAAACCGCCTTTTTCTGTGTTCAAAGTTCTTGACAAATCCGTGAAATTTTTGTGTCTTTTACACCAAACTCGTCTTGTTCAGGATGACGCAGCTTACCGCCCCAAGCCCCGTTGCGAACAGCGGTCCGCCGAGGACGCAGAGGACGACGTGGAAGGCGCCCGCGTTGAGGGGGGTCATCATGGGGATCATCGTAAAAAGGAGCATGCCCGCCGCAAGGGTGCCGAGGACGGAGAGCCACAGCCGCTGCTTTCCGACCGTTGCAAGGGTTAAGGCGATGGAGACGAAGACGGGGGCGAAGAAGATTTTCGAGATCATGCAGAGGGCGATCCCGCCCGCACTCGCGCCAACCTCCGCCGTATCGAAGGAAAGCCCCGCAATGCCCCCGCCGATCATTGCGCCGGCGAAGTAGCAGAGGAACATGCCGCAGGCCGCCGCAAACAGCACAATCGTTTTGGAGAGGACGTAGTCGATTTTGCGGGAGCGCACCGTGAAGAGATTCTTTACGTACCCGCTGCGGAAGTCCTCCCCCACAAAGAGGCAGGTGAAGATCGCCGCGAGGAAGTACAGAAGATTGATATTGCACATGCCCGTAAGGTCCATACTCATCCCGCCCGCGGAGCCGATCGCCTGCCAGACGTTTGTGAACGCAACTGCCCCCTCCCCCGCTTCGGCCACGCCCACGAAAGAGGTCATGACGAGGATGAGAACGGGGAGCGCGAGGGAGATGCCGAACATGATCCAAACGGCGGGCATCGTGAACATTCTGCGCGCATCCACCTTCAGCATGGTTTTGAGACGTTTTGCAAAGGTTTTCATTCTCTCCCCTCCCGCATGAGATCGATATAGTATTCTTCAAGGCTTATTTTTGCCGTACGGAGTTCGGTGACGGGGATCCCGAAGTTGCCGTAGAGATACTTTGCAACCCCCTCCGCATACGCTCCGTAGACGCGGATCTCCCCCGTCTCCCCGTCCGTCTCCACACGCCCGAACGCCCGCGCCAAGACCTCCCGCGCCCTCTCCGTGTCCTCCGTTTTGAGGGCGACGTAAGTGGGGCAGTCGGCGTTAAGCTCCTCCGCCGTCATCTCCTTCAAGAGCTTCCCGCCCCGCAAAATGCCGTAATGGGTCGCGATTTTCTCGAGTTCGCCCAAAATATGGGAGGAGATGAGAACGGTCGTCCCCCTCGCCGAAAGCCCCGTGAGGATCTCCCGCATGATGCGCATGCCGTCCGCATCCAACCCGTTGATGGGTTCATCGAGGACGAGGAGAGCGGGGTCGCCGAGGAGGGCAAAGGCGATGCCGATGCGCTGTTTCATGCCGAGGGAGCAGTTCTTGAATTTGTTCGAAGCCGCGCCGTCCATGCGCACGAGGCGGAGGACCCGCCGTATCTCCTCGTTCTCGTTCCGTATGCCGAGGTTCGCGGCCTGCAGCTTCATGTTGTTCCACACGCTGTAGTTTGGGAAGCACCCCGGGGACTCGATGAGAACGCCCACCCGGGAACGTACCTCTTGGTCCCTATGGTCTTTCCCCCAAAGCCTTATCGTGCCGCCGCTCGGACGGATAAGGCCGCAAATGAGTTTTTCGGTCGTCGACTTCCCGCTCCCGTTCTCGCCGATGAAGCCGTAGATCGCCCCTTGCGGGACGGTCATGTCGAGGCCGTTTACCGCGTATTTCTCGCCGTAGCGCTTGGATAAGTTTCTGATTTCGATCGCATTCATAATTTCTCCTTGTTTACGAAAAGGCGGGACGCCCGCCCCAAGCCTTACCCTTCCTCGGGAAGGGGAAGGTGGCACGGCTCTGCCGTGACGGATGGGGATGGTGCATGATAATCGACAATCCCCACCACTCCCGCAAGCGGGAGAGCCTCCCCTTTGGAAAAGGGTAGGCCTTGGGAAAGCGGGGAGCCGTCCGCACAGAAAGGGTAGGCCTTGGGAAAAGCGAGGCTTCCCCTCAATACACGTCCCTGTGATATAGGAGGACCGAGCCGAGGACGTTATAGATCATGGTCCATGCAAGGGAGCAGGCGAGGCAGATGAGAACGGAAAGGATGTCCGAAGAGAGGCATGCCTGCACCGAAGCGCCGTAGAGGAAGATATCGAGCGCCCCGCTGTTTCCCACAAGGGCAGCCGCCCCGATGACGGGGATCCCCGTGCCGAGAACGAAGCAGAGGGCGATGGAGATGCCGAATTTTCTGCGGAAGATGAGGTTGATAAAGGTGTAGAGGCTCGCCCAGCCGAGACTCATCAGCATCTTTCCGAGAATGGCGCAGAGGAGGGACCCCGCATTCACCGTAAACGGCAGCCCCGCCGCGGTCCCCGAAATCGTCCCCCCGATGAAGTAAGTAACGCACATGCACACCATAGAGAACGCGGAGACGAGCGTCTTCGAGATCACATAGTCCTCCTTCTTCGCGTGGGTGGTGAAGAGCTGTTTTACGTACCCGCTGCGGTAGTCGTGCCCGATGAAGATGGAGACCATGATGCCGCCGAAGAGGAAGACCATGTTCATGTTGGCATACTCGCCCATGTCGCTTATGACATAGAGCGGGCTTTCCGCCGCGATTATCTGCCACGCATTCGTGAACATGCCCGCCGTCTCCGCCGATGCGCCCATGGAGACGAGGGCGGGGATGATGGCGGCGATCCCGAGAAAGATATAGAAGAGCGGGGTGTGGAAGAGACGGTAGAAATCCACGCCGAGCATCCCCTTGATCCGCGTCACAAAACCCGGGCGTTCAAACGTTATTGCGGCTTCCATGTCAGTTCGCCTCCCCTCTCATACATTCTTCGTAGTACTCTTCCAGCCCGATTTTATGCCTTTTTATCTCACTTATCGTCTGCCCGTTTTGCAGGAGGAAGGCGGAGAGCCTGCCCGTATCCTCCACATCGAAGACGCGCAGCTCCCCCTCCGCAAACTCCGTGATATAGTCTCCCCGCAAGAGTTCGAAGGCCGCCTTTATATCCCCCGTTTTGAGGGAGACGTAGCTCTGCGCCCTCCCCTCCATTTCGGATGCCGCGATCTCCCTTATCATCTTCCCTTGGCGGATAATGCCGTAATGGGTCGCGATTTTCTCGAGTTCGCCCAAAATGTGGGAGGAGATGAGAACGGTGCAGCCGTAGTTTTTCGTGATATCCACGAGGATCTCCCGCATCAGTTTCATGCCGTCCGTATCCAGCCCGTTGATGGGTTCGTCGAGGATGAGGAGGGCGGGATCGCCGAGGAGCGCCATGGCAATGCCGATGCGCTGCTTCATGCCGAGGGAGCATTTTTTGAAGGCAAGGCGGGCGTGTTCCTCCATACGGACAATTTTGAGAACGCGCAGAATTTGCTCTTTTCTATCGCGCAGTCCCAAATTGATCGCCTGCATCATGAGGTTATTATACACGCTCGACGAGGGGAAGCACCCCGCGTTTTCGATGAGCGCCCCAACCCTTGCGCGGACGCCCGCATCGGTATAGGGCCTGCCGAACAGGGTGATCTTCCCCCTGTCGGGAACGAGGTGCCCGCAGATGCACTTTTCGGTGGTCGACTTCCCGCTGCCGTTCTCGCCGATGAACCCGTAAATAGCCCCTTGCGGGATGGTCATATCGGGGCCGTCGAGCGCATACATGCCGCGGAAACTCTTTGTCAAATTTCTGATCTCGATTGCGTTCATGTTGTCTCCTTGTTTGCTGCTCCCATTGTAGCGGCTTTTTTGCCCGAACACCACAACATAAATTCCGAAAAGTGTCGGTTTCTGAAAATATTTTTGCTTTGGAACCGTACAAACGTTGATTTTTACGGGAAAATCGTGTATGATAGAGGCATGAACAAATCAGAGGCAAAATTCCGCAATACGGCGGGGAGAATGGACGACGCCCTCGTTGCCCTTCTCGAACACAGGGAGTTCAAGAATATTTCCATTATGGAAGTATGCGAAAAGGCGGGCGTCAACCGCTCCACCTTCTACGCGCACTATGAGAATTTGTACGACCTTCTGAAGGAGACGCAGGAGCGCGCCGTCTCCGACTTCTTCACCTCCTTCGGCTCCACCTTAAGCTCCGCCGATTTTTCCGAAATGACGGCGGAAGAACTCATCTTCATCACGCCGCAGTACCTCGTGCCCTACCTCTCCTTCATCAAAAAGAACAGGCGGCTGTACGAAGTCTACAACAATTCCGGCGCCTTCCCCATCGGGGATATGGACAAACAGCTGATCGAGAAGATCTTCGTTCCCATTTACGCGAAGAACGGCGTGACGGACAAGCGGATCGTGGAATACATGTCCCGCTACTTTATGAGCGGCGTGACCGCCATCACCATGGAGTGGGTGCGGCAGGGCTGTGAGGACGATATCCTCTTTCTCTGCGAAGTCATCTCCATCTGCGTGCGCCCCTCGATGAAAGCGCCCCTGTAACCGTATGAAAAAATTCTCCGACTTTCTGAAATACCCGCCGCTGTGGCTCCTTCTCCTCCTCGCCCTCTTCGCGATCGGCGGGGCGGTGGGCGGCGCCCTCTTTCTCTCGCTCGAAAGTCTATCCCCGTACACGGTATGGGGGTACGTCTTCCTCGGCGTGATGGGCGCATCCGCGGGCTACTGCATTTACGGCTTCGCGAAAACCTTCCCCGCCCTCAACGAACGGGTCATGAAATGGTCGGAGGAGAGGCCCTTCTGGGGCAGGCTGTTCCGCGAATACGGCTTCCGCACCATTCTCTTTGCGCTCTTCTCCTTCCTCATCAACATTGCCTTCGCCGTGTACAACGGCGTCATCGCGGGGCTGAACGGCTCCGCATGGTACGGCGCGCTCGCGGGCTACTACGGGCTACTGATCGTACTGCGGGGCGTACTTCTCTTATACCATGCCGCACGGCGGAAGAGGATCCGCCGCGGGCAGACGGAGGAGGAGACCTACCGCAGGGACGTAAAAATTTATATGGCGTGCGGAGGGCTGCTTATCCTGCTCCCCGCCGCGCTCTCGGCCGTGATCGCGCGCACGGTCTCGGGGGAGGCATTCGTTCACGCGGGGCTTACGATCTATGCCTATGCGGCATACGCCTTTACAAAGGTCGGCCTCGCCATCTATCACTTCGTCAAGACGCAGCGCTCCGACGAGATGACGGTGCGGGCGGCGAAACATATCAACCTCGCCGACGCCTTCGTCTCCATCCTCGCTTTGCAGACGGCAATGTTCCATGAGTTCGGCGGAGGGGATATCGACGTTCCCATGATGAACGCGGTTACGGGGGCGGTCGTGTGCGCACTCACCGCGGCGATCGGCATTTTTATGATCATCGTCGCCGCAAGGAAATTGAGGAAGAACAAGGCGTAAAACAGATGGCCCACCCCCCCTACCCCCCTCCAAAGGAGGGGGCATGGGGGTACCTCCCGAGAAGGGGGCATGGGTGGCGCAACCCGAAGAGGGGGCAGGCGCGGTACCTCCCGAGGTGGAGGCTTTTTGCTCGGCGCGCGCTCCCGTTCCGTGCCCCGCACGCTCTTCTCATATAGAATGGTACCACAAAATTTTCGCAAGTCCGCCGGTATATGACACCCTTTTTTTCGTTTTCCGAAAATTTTTTCAGCGGGGAAGGGCGCCGTTCATGCGCACCAGCTCGATGAAGATTTTCGCCGTGACGAACGCATCGTCGTAGGCGCGGTGGTGGTTGAACGTGAACCCGAAGAAATCGGCGACCGTGTTGAGCTTGTAATTGGAGAGGCGGAGCATCTCCTGCGCGAACGCCAGCGTATCGTAGGTGCGCGCATCGAAGAGGTACCCTTCCTTCTCGCCGTAATAGCGGATGAACTTGCAATCGAACTGCACGTTGTGCCCGACGAGGCAACAGCCGTCGCAGAACTTATAGAAATCGGCGATGACGTCCTTGACGTCGGGCGCGCCGACGAGCATTTCATCGGTGATGCCCGTGATCTCGACGATCTTCTCGGGGAGCTTGACGGGACAGGCGACGAAGGTGGAGAACTTCTCGCGGATCTGCC
>CANRFW010000062.1 GCA_947630035.1 uncultured Clostridia bacterium
CGCCTCCCCCTCCTTGAGCTCCCGCTGCACGGCGCCGCGGTAGCCGCCGTATTTGAGAAGATAGTTGCGGTAGTTATCCCCCCTCCCGAAGTAGACGGAGGAGGCAATGTCGTCCGCCTCGGCGGGGAGGACGTTGTCATGCACCGCCTCGATGACGGAGAGCGCAAAGGCGCAGAAGGGATGCTCGGAGAAGGGGCGCTTGCGGTCGGCGAAAAAGGGGATCCCGTATGCCGAAAACACCTTCTCCGCCGCGGGGAAGTACCCCTCCCCCGGGACGAGGACGGCAAAGTCCGAATAGCGGTATTCTCCCCCCATGCCCCCGCATACGTATTTTTTGACGAGGGCGGCGATCTTCTCCGTCTCGTCCGTCTCGTCGGCCGCCGTAAACACATGCACGCAAGAGGAGGGCACCGCCTTTTCGGGCAGACCCTCGGGGGCAAAGAGACGGCGGCGCAAGGTCTCCGCCTCCCCGGGCAGAGTGCTTGGCGCATACGACCTTTCGGGTTCGCCGAAGCGGGCTGCGACGCGGCGGAAGGCGCGCGCGCTCTCGTTGGTATAGATGCTCTCCCGCCCCGCAAGGAAGATGCCCGTTACGGAAGCGGCATGCCCGATCGCCGCCTCCACGCCGTCGAGGGCGCGGCGGGTGAAGGAGGGAAAGGCGAAGAAAATAACGCCCGTCTCCCCCAATCCCCCCTCCGCGATCGCATCGGGAAGGAGGGCGAGGTAGCCGTTTTCATCGGTGAGACCGCGGGAGGCGAGGAATTCGTTGTACCGCTCGAGGAGGAGGGCGAGGTCCCCGAGCTTGACGCGGAGAGACCCCTCCGTCTCCTCCGCGCTTTCACGGAGGGCGGCGGCGTCCACGCGGGAGGCGGAGAGCTGGGCGATCGTCTCATAGACCGCCCTCGCCGAACCCGCGCGGAAACAGCCGAGGTTTTCCTTCTCCTCCGCGAGAATGGTCTCCATCGCCATGACGGAGCCTTCCTTGGATAAAGACGCCTTGCCGCGGAGGAAGCGCTTGAAGGTGGTGACCTCCGCAAGGAAGGTGCCCCCCGTCGCCGCGAGGACCGCCCTCTCCGCGAGGAGGGTGAGCCTGTCCTCGCAGAAGACGAGGGTCCGCCGCCCCCTTTGTTCGTTTTCCCGCACCGCATCTTCGAGGCGCAGCAGCGCATCGTCGAGGGTGGGCGCCCCGATGAGTTTCGTCATACCTCTTCCGTCCGAAAATTTTTTCTTTCATTATAGCATACTTTTCCTCAAAATCGAACCGTTTTGTTTTTACAAATCCGAAAAAATGTGCTATAATGCAAAAAACATGAGATAGGGAGTACCTATGAAAGCAAAAAAATTCGCCGCGTGCGGCGTTCTTCTTCCGCTTGCCATGCTCTGCGCCTGCGGAGGCGGCACGAGCGCACTCACCGTCAACGCAAATTGGTATAAGGATCCCGGCGAACGCGCCGTCGTCGCCGTCAATGAAACCCTCGAGTACAGCGTGAAGGGGGAGCCGAACGCGGAGAGCGGCTACGCCCTTTCGACTTCGTACGAGGGAACGTATACGACGACGCTCGGCGTCTCCAAAGAGACGGTGGGCGGGAAGAACGTGGTCGCCTACTATCTGCACGCCGTCACCACCCTCAACGGGGTGTTCGAACTCAAGGGAGAGCAGCACACTTTCGTGAAGTCGATCGACTCCGAAGTGTGGTTCCGCGGCGTGGAGGACAACCTCCGCCCCATCCGCAGCAAGAAATATGTGAAGGATACCCTGCCCGTCCTCAATGAAGCGGACGGCATCGAGGGGGCGTATGAGGAATACGAGTACACGCAGACGGTCGTCTACAACGAGGAATACACCCGTGCGACCCTCACCCTCGACTATGCGGACGAAACGCACACCGACTTTGAAAAGGAAATCAAGCTGAGCGGGAACGCCACCCTGTTCGACAATGAGGAGATCGTCTTCGGCCTGCGCGGGCTTGACCTCAGCGCAAACGCCGTCTTCCGCACCGTGGACTTTGCGCGGCGCAAACAGATCAACGTGAGCCTCACGGCGGACAGCGTCACCGAGGGGGCGAAGCGGGTGTTTACCCTCAACGGGACGGAGGGAGAGCAGGAGCTGGACGTCGCCGCCGTGAACCTTGCCTACAGCGGCTCCAACGCGGGCTACCCGTGGCACCTCGAGTATGCACGGCCGAGACAGGACGACAACCCCAATTCCAACAAATACCGCAACGTGATGCTGTACGCCGAGCAGACCACCCTCTACAACCTCTGCACGCTTACCTACACCCTCACGGGCGCAACCTTCTCCGAAACCTGATACCCCCTGTAAAAATCAAACCCTCGGGCCACCCCGAGGGTTTTGCTCTACCTCCCGCCTGCGCTCCAAGCCTTACCCTTCCTCGGGAAGGGGAAGGTGGCACGGCATAGCCGTGACGGATGGGGATGGTCGGACTCGTCCCTATTGCCGCCCACCCCCCTACCCCCCTCCCGCGGAGGGGGCAGGTTTTACGTCCTACCCCCCCTCCCGCGGAGGGGGCAGGTTTTACGTCATCCTCCGTCTTTCTCCTCATACCGACGCCGCATAGCGGCGGAGCGTATCTTAAAAAGATTCACTCACTCCGCCTGCGGCTCCGTTCGGAATGAGGAACTGTGCGCCCCTCATACCACCGCGGCTCTTTTGCACGTCATTCCGAACCGTCTCAAGCGCCCGCCCGCAAATTGCGGGCGGGCGCTTGAGACGCGTGAGGAAACTCTGTTTCGAAAAAGGGCGAGGTTCCTCCGCCGCAAAGGGCGCGGCGTCGGAATGACGCGGCGGGGTGCGGGCGCGGCGTCGGAATGACGTGGTTGGATGCGCATGCGGCGGCGTCGGAATGACGTGGTTGGATGCGCATGCGGCGGCGTCGGAATGACGTAGCGGGCGGGGTGCGCCCTCTTCCCCCGCCTTCCCCTCGAGGGCGCCGCAGGCGTGCCTTGCGCTGAAGGTGTCACGGCTGCCCTTGCCGTGACGGATGAGGTGGTAAGCGGGCGGAAATCTCAAACCGAAGCGCGTTACTTGCAGTAAATGCTCCGCTTCAGCACGCCGATATAGGGCAGGTTGCGGTATTGCTCGGCGTAGTCAAGCCCGTAGCCCACCACGAATTCGTCCTCAATGTCAAAGCCGTTGTAGTCGGGCGCAATGTCGTACTCCCGTCTCGCCTTCTTGTTGAGGAGGGTGACGATCATCACCGAGCTTGCCCCCCTCTCCAAAAGGAGCGCTTTCAGGTTCGCAAGGGTGAAACCGCTGTCGATAATGTCTTCGACGACGATGACATCCCTCCCCTTCACCTCCTTGTCGAGGTCCTTTTTGATGCGGAGCTTCCCCGAAGAGACCGCCCCGCTCCCGTAAGAGGAGACCGCCATAAAGTCAAGCTCTATGGGGCAGGAGAGATGGCGGATGAAGTCCGCATAGAAAATGATGCTCCCCTTCAGGATCCCCACGACGAGGGGCCTTTTGCCCGCATACCTTTGGTCCACGTCGAGCGCGATCTCGGTCACCCGCGAGCGCAGCTGCTCCTCGGTGAGCAAGATCCTTTCACAGTCCTTGTGCATAAGTGTGTCCTCCGTATTTTACGTCCGTCCGAACGGCTCTTATCCGATGATCCCCCGCCGCACCGTCTTCTCCGTCACCTTCACGGCGTCGGCAATCTCCACGCCCACGACGGCGTACACCTCGTTTCCCTTTGCGATGACGGGGAGTTTCCTCCCGAGACGCGCCGAAATTTTGCGGTCGGTCAAAAACTTTTTCAGGGACTTTTTCGGGGCATGGTAGGGGGTAATGACGTCCCCCTCCCTTCTCGTGCGCACAACGCAGCCCTCGGGGAAGGCGTCTAAATCGACGAGAAGTTTCTTTTCGCGGAGGGCGGAGCCGAAGTCCGCTTCCGTCTCCCCGGAAAGCTCCCGTACGGCGAAGGCGACGGGAGACGTGTACAGCCCCGTCCTCGGCTCGAAGGGGCATTCTTCGGGGCGGGGCGACGGGTGCTTGTACGCCCAATCGAAGACGATATCGCCCCCCTCGCGGAAGGCATAGAGGGATGCGAGCCCCTTCAGAATTTCGGGAATGGGCACGGCGACCTTCTTGCCGCTCTGCAAAGTTTTGAGTTTTTCGATCTCGCCGATATTCGCACGGGAATAGCCGCCGCCCGCCGCAAATTGCCGCATGCAGAAGAGACAGGCGCGGGCAAAGAGAACGTCGGGAAGATCGACGGGCACATGCTCCTCCCCCGCGATGCGCACGACCTTGCTCTCCGCAAGAGACTGCAAAAAGGCGTCCTCCTCGGCGGCAAGCGCGGCAAACTCCACAAGGTGCTTTGCGGCGTTCCCGTGGATCTTTTCAAAGGCGGGCAGGACCGTTTTGCGGATATAATTGCGGGTGTAATTTTCGTCCCCGTTCGTCGAATCTTCGACATGGGGTAGGTTTTTTTCGCTTGCATACGCCTCGATCTCGGCACGCGCGCAGGTGAGGAGTGGGCGCACGATGCCGCCGTACTCCGTGATCGCCTTCATGCCCGAGACGCCCGTCCCGCGGGCGAGACGGAAAAGGACCGTCTCCGCAACGTCGTCCGCATGGTGGGCGGTCGCGACAAGGTCGGCTTCACCGCTCTCGAGAAGGGCGTGGAACGCCCCGTAGCGCACACTGCGGGCGACACTTTCGAGATTGCCCCCTTGCTCCTTTACGAGCTTCGGCACGTTTGTCCTTTGCACGGTGAGGGGGATCCCCCACTCTTTGCAGAGATCTTCGCAGAACGCCATGTCGCGCAGGCTCTCCTCCCCGCGGATGCCATGTTCGATATGGAGGGCGGAGAGGACGATGCGGTACTTTTCGGCCTGCTCCTTGAACGCATGCAGAAGGCAGACCGAATCCACGCCGCCCGAGAGAGCCACGCACACCCGCTTGCCGCTGTATTTTTCCGCGCAAAAGAGTTCCACGCCGCAAGTATAGCATATCCCGCCCGAAAAAGCAAGCGCGGCTCGCGGGATTTCTCCCCTTTCGTCTCCCCATCCGCAAAAAATTTACGGCAGAGACTTGCAAAAATTCCCCCGCTATGGTAGAATGATTTTAAGATACTTCCAAAGATCCGCCGAGGATATCGGAAGATGGGCCCCGGGCGCCCATGCGCAAAAAAATTTTTCGGACCGGCGGAGCGAATTTTTCAAATGTGACAATATGCTGTCATATTTGATTTGCTATAATAGCCCTACAAAACGATAGAGAGGTCAACGCATGGCTGATTTTCTATTCAGGAACTGTGATTATAGAGACCTGCTTGCCGAACTGGAAAGGCAAAAGATAACCGTCGACGCCGTCATTACCGACCCGCCCTACGGGGTAAGCCGCAAGCATCAGCTCGGTTTCAGCAACATGGGCAGGGCGGGGATGAATTACGGCGAGTGGGATTACGATTTCGACCAAAAGGAGTGGATCCGTCTTACCGCGCCCTTCATAAAAGCGGGCGGCTCCATCATCGTCTTCAACGATTGGAAGAACTTTTCTTATATCGTCGAGGAACTCGACGAGCAGGGTTTTTCGATGAAGGACGTCATCCGCTGGGTAAAGCCCAACCCCATGCCGAGAAATACGGACAGGAGATACGTCGGCGATTTCGAAATGGCGATATGGGCGGTGAAAGACGGCGGCAAGTGGACGTTCAACAAACCGGACAACAGCCCCTATCTTCGCCCGATCTACCAATGCCCGAGCGTTCCCAAGAGCAAGCGGATCCATATCACGCAAAAACCGCTCAAGCTCATCGAGGACATTCTGAAAGTACATACCGACGAGGGGGACGTCGTGCTTGATCTGTTTGCGGGATCGGGGACGACCGCCGAAGCCTGTTTGAAAAACAACAGGGTCTTTATCGGTTCGGAGATCGATAAAACCTACTTCGATAAAGCCATGGAGCGGCTGCAATGTTTTATTCCCCGCTGAATTATCAAGGCAATAAGTCAAGGATCGTAGACCGTTTGCTTGCATTGCTTCCCGACGACGTAACCTGCATTCACGAGATCTTTTGCGGGAGCGCCGTATTTTCTTTTGCCTCCGGCGTGACCCGCGTTTCTCTCAACGATATCAACACCCATATTACGGATCTCATCCGCTATTTTCATGAGAACGGAGCCGAGGAGATCATCGGGCGGGCCGATGCGATCATCGGGCAATACGGTTTGACGAATACCTTTTATGAGGGGAAAAGCCGCTATCCCGAGCAGAGGCACGAGGGTCTGTCCCGCTATAATAAAGAGGCATTCAACCGTCTGAAGGCCGACTATAATGCGGATAAGGATATCGCCAAATTGTTTGTTTTGTCGATATACGGATTCAACCATTATCTCCGCTTTAACGCAAAGGGGGAATTCAACGTCCCCGTGGGGAAAGTGGATTTCGTCAAGCCGCTGCGGGACAAAACGAGGGCCTATTGCAGTGCGATACAAAGCAAGGAGATCTCTTTTTCCAACCGCGATTTCAGAGACGGGGCGCTGTACCGCGGCGTCGAACAGACCGCCGTCTTTTATTTCGATCCGCCCTATCTCATTACGCAAGCGCCCTACAATTTGTTCTGGACGGAAAAAGAGGAGACCGACCTCTTGGCGATCATCGACGGATTGAACGCGGAAGGATACAGATTTATCCTGTCCAACGTGATAGAGTCGAACGGGAAACAAAACCGCCTTCTTGCCGGGTGGATGGGGAGATACAACGTGCGGCATATCCACCGGCAATACCTCAATTCGAGCTACCAAAAGAAAAATATCACCGGCGCCGACGAAGTGGCTATCACGAATTTTTAGGAGAAACTATGGGGACAAGCGGCGATAGGAGCGGCTACAAGGTTTTTTCGATCAATACGACTGTCCGCAATCCGAAGAGGAATACGGACTTTTTGACCTATTTTCTGCCCTACGACGGACAAATTTTTACCGAATCCGTCGCGTATTTGTATTACTTCAATCTGGTGGCGAACGGCATCTATCGGCTCACCGATATTCCGCAAACGGTCCGCCGAAAAATCGATAACGGCGAAAAACTGACCGATGAAGAGGCCACAAAGGCAATCGAGGACAACCCGCAAGCGACGGGACTCTATGGCCGCGTCATGACGCAATTGCGCGCACTGAAAGACCAAGGCTTCCTCATGTTCGAGCCGCATCGCGGCGGGAGCAAGATTTTTTTGACGCCTCTCGGGAGGCAGCTCATTGACGGAAAGTCGGATGCGACCGTCGTCTACACGAAGGCGATGATCGGCATGCACGCAAACAGCCCCATCCGCAAACAGCTTTTCAATCGCTCCCGACCTTTCCTCAATACCCTGTTCGTCATAAACGAAGTCAAAAAGGAATGGCAGGCGCTCGGCTATGAGGCGAAGGGCATCTTGAGACATGAATTCGCCGTTTTCGTTTTAAGCATGAAAGACTGCGATTATCGCACGGCGGCGCAGGAGATCATCAAATACAGAAAGCAATTCAAATACGAGTTCAACAGGGCCTATTTGTTGGACTATCTGACCCGAAAAGAGATCTTGCCGCTTGCCGACGAAAGCGTCTTCCGTGACTATCCCGACGAGGTATTCCGTAAGTTCGAGATGACGGGGCTGATCGTCAAACGCGGCTCGTTCGCGTATACCTATTACGACTTTTCCGCCTACAATATCAAAAAAACGGAAAGCATCCTCGAAGCGTATAAAAATTATAAGTTCGAAACTTTTTCCGATCGGAAAGAGTATTACGATTATCTCGGCAACATCAATATCCCTTGGCAAAAGAGCGAGGTCGTGCGGCGCAAGATCGTCGAGTCGAAAGCGAAGATCCTCAAAATGACGCCCGACCCCTCCCAAACATTGGACGAACAGGAGTTTTTGCTCGATCGGGTCTTCTATACCCATGCCCTCGATAAGGCGGTCAAAAAATACGATCTTGCCTTCGTCAACAGAGAGCTGCTGATCTTGTCGGGAACGGTCAACGAAACCTCCAAGCTCGACGATATTCCGGAGCCGTTGAGGTTGGAATACCTGCTCGCCCTGCTCCTCGGGATCAAATACGGCACCCAAGGCTTGGTCTCCAATATTATTTATAACGAGGACGGCGCACCGCTCCACCACGCGCCCGCCGGTAAATGCGATATCATCTATTACAGCGAGGACGGGTCGTTTATTTTGGAGCCGACCATGCTGCGGGGAAGAAATCAGATCCTGAACAATGAAACAACAAATGTGGCAAGACACGTTAAGACGGAGATGAAGGAAACGGGGCTTACCTACCGCGCGGCGATGATCGCCCCCTATGTCCACCCGGACGTCGCCATGTTCTTCCAATTCGCAGCCGGGACCAACGACGTTCGGATCGCCCCCATCAATATAGACAGAGCGGTCGGCCTTTTCCACGACAGCCCGAGCATCAAACTGCTCGGCGTGCATTTCGATCGGATTGTCGACGATTTGAAAGGACTTGATGAAATCGGATATTCCGATAAGGTAAACGGCTACGAAGTCGATGAGGCCGTCTTGGGATAAACGGAAAGAAAACAGAAAAACATGTGCGCCGCGGGTGAATGCCCGCGGCGCATATCCTTTCTGCCAACTTATAAACCTCGCAGAGAGACCGCCCTCAAAGTCCCCGCAATTTTTCAACGAGCCGTCCCCCGCCCTGCTTTTTGAGTGCGGCAAGGTCCTGCTCCTCCAACCGCACCGTCATCATCTCCTCGTGCGAGACGGTCTCCAGAATGCAGGCCTCCCCGCGGAAGAGCGCAAGGTCCTCGTAACAAAGGGCCATATCCCCGAACATGACATTGCCCCAATCGTGTACCCAATCCCCCTTTCCTTGCGGGAGGTCGGCAAGAGAAGAACGCAAAAACGCCGTGCGCTTTTCGTCGTCAAAGAGAAAATCGCACTCCTCATGCAAACTGTTGGAATACCCGAACGTCACGCGGGGATTCAGCGAACGGTGAAAGGCGAGCTGTTTTCTGTCGATATACGCATAGTCCACACAGACGGAATAGCCGCGCTCCAAACTGCGCACGACGTCCCGCTCCTGCCTTACGATCTCGCGGCAATAGCGCGAAAACTCCTCTTTTGCCGGCACGCCGCCGAAATAGGCGAGCATCCCCTCGGGCAGTTTTGACGACGCGGGGTCGTATTCCTTCGCCCGCCTTTTGTAATCCTCGATACGCGCAAGGTGTTCCCCTTGCTGCTCTTTGAATGCGCTTTGCAGATCCTTTTGACGGAGGGGACGAAGCAGGGCCTTCGTCGCACACCTCCCCCGCGTTGCGGCGGAAACACAGTAGCGGATGAGAAGGTTCCGCTCCTTGGGCGTAAGCACGCCCCCATTCACACAATATTCCATGTTTTCAGTATAACACAACCGCTCCGAAATGGCAAGAGGCGGGGTCTTCAAAAAAAATTTTTTTCGCAGGCAAAATCGATTGACAAACGGCGCGCTATCCGTTACAATAATTAAGCTAATCGGTTTTCGGTCGGCCCACACATCGCGGGGTAGAGCAGCCAGGTAGCTCGTCGGGCTCATAACCCGGAGGTCGCAGGTTCGAATCCTGCCCCCGCAACCATACTTGGCGATGTAGCTTAGCTGGTTAGAGCGATCGGTTCATACCCGATAGGTCAGCGGTTCGAATCCACTCATCGCTACCAAATAAATACGGCTTCGAGCCGTTTTTATATATCCGAAGTTTGGCCCCATGGTCAAGTGGTTAAGACACCACCCTTTCACGGTGGTATCATGGGTTCGAATCCCGTAGGGG
>CANRFW010000063.1 GCA_947630035.1 uncultured Clostridia bacterium
GGCAGGGCGGGTCGAGGGAACTCTTCCCGAGGGACCCCGCCCTCCCCGTCTTAAAAAAATCACGTCGGAAATTTGCGGAAAAAGTGTTGCCAAGGCGGTCATTCGGTGCTATAATATCGCCTGCAACGAAAGGAGACCGTATGGAAGAGAACACCGAGAGGGAAGAGGCCCTCGGGGCCGTTTCATCCGAGGAGACGGAGGTCGCGATTCAGTCCGCCGAACAGGGGACGGAGGCCGCGATTCAGCCCGCCGAGCAGGCGGAAACCGCGGAACGGGGGCCGAAAACGCCGTCCGCCAAGAAAAAATTCAAAAAGCCGACGAAGAGGCAGGTAAAGTCCTTCCTCCTCTATTGCCTCACCGTCGTGGCGGGCAATGCCATCGCTTCGGCGGGGGCGTCCTTCTTCATCGTCCCCAACGGATTTGTGATGGGGGGGACGACGGGCGTCGGCATCTTCGTCCGTAACCTCCTTACCCAGCACAACGTGACGGGGGCGATCACGGAGTGGGCGGTCAACATTACCGTCTACACGGCGAACATTGCCCTCTTTATCCTCGGCGTCTGTCTTTTGGGCAAGAAGTTTGCGGCGGCGACGGCGGCGGGCACCGTACTCTATCCCGCCTTCATGAGTCTTTTCAACCTCGCGAACGAAGCCTTCTATAAGGCGAACGGGCACTATATCGGCATGAGTACGGGGACGTTCGGCGAGGCGAATATCGTACTCGGCAGTCCTCTCCTTGCGATGATCTGCGGCGCCCTCCTCTTCGGCCTCGGGATCGCGATGGTCGTCCGCGTGGGGGCCTCGACGGGCGGCACCGATATCCCGCCCCTCATCTTCAAAAAGTTCTTCGACTGGCCCATTTCGGTGACCATGTGGATCCTCGATTTCGCCATCGTCGCCATCAATCTCATCGCGGCGCCCATCGACGCGGTGCTTTACGGCGTCCTCATCACCCTCATTTCGTCCCTCGTTATAGACAAGATCTCGCCCATCGGCACGCGGCGTACGCAGGTCAAGATCATCTCCAATCACTACAAGGAGATCCGCGATATGATCTTAAAGAAGATCAGCCGCGGGGTGACGCTGCTGTACGGGCAGACGGGGTACCTGAAGGAACCCGTCCACATGATCCTCACCGTCATCTCTCCCCGCGAACTCGTGCGGCTCAAAAACGAGGTACACAGGATAGACCCCGAGGCGTTCCTCACGGTGAGTATCGTCTCCGAAGTGAGGGGGAGGGGATTCAGCGCCGACCTCGAGGACGACGCCGCGCCGCCATTAAAGGAAGTCAGCGACGAAGACGCCCCCACCGAGACCCGATAGAACGCCGACCTAAATAGAACAGCTTTCCGCCCGCCCTCCGCGGGCGGTTGTTTGTTGCGGTTACCTTGCGGCGCCCCTCCGTTACGCCTTGTGACCCGCCGCGCATCCTGTCCTAACCGCGTCATGTTTCGACTGCGCTCAACATGACGTACTCCGTGCCCGTTCAAACCACGTCATCCCGAGCCGCCGCGCCGCCCGTACGGCCCGATACGTCATCCCGAGCCTGCCCTAACCGCGTCATGTTTCGACTACGCTCAACATGACGTTCTCCGTGCCCGTTCAAACCACGTCGTGTTTCGACTGCGCTCAACATGACGTTCTCTGCGTCCGTTCAAACCACGTCATGTTTCGACTCGCTCAACATGACGTTTTCCGCGTCCGTTCAAACCACGTCGTCCCGAGCCGCTGCGCCGCCCGCACGGCCCGATACGTCATCCCGAGCCGCCGCGCCGCCCGCCATTTGCGGGCGGCGCGGCGTGTCGAGGGATTTCTCGGCAACAGAAGAGCGAGTTTCCTCACGCGTCTCAAACGCCCGCCCGCAAATTGCGGGCGGGCGTTTGAGACGGTTCGGAATGACGTAATGAGAGGCGAGAGCGCGTGATATGGAGTACGACGCGGGCGGGCGTTTGAGACGGTTCGGAATGACGTACCAAAGAACCGCGCCCTACACGTCACCCCACCCCATATAAAACACGTCATGTCGAGCGCAGTCGAGACATGACACCTTTTTCCACGCCCTCCTTTACCGCGTCACCCCTCGGCTACGCTACTTCGCCTTATGGCTCGTGCCGCCCTTGGATAGCATTCATAACTACGGGCGGGGCGGGGTGACGTATCAAAAAGCCGCGCGCCTCCGATTTCGGTTCCTCTTGGCTCCCCCGTTTGGGGGAGCTGTCACGAAGTGACTGATGGGTTTGCAGTCAACCCCTATCCCCCCTTCGGGGTACTTCAGCGCAAGGCACGCCTACGGCGCCCCAGACGGGGAAGCAAGAAAAAGGGGGAAACGGAGCCAAAAAGGGCGAACGGCGGAGAATAAGGGAGAGCGCGCGCACGGCGTACGCGTAAAAAAATATAAAAAACAGCTTGAATATCGTTGAAAAATTTCCGCAAAAATGTTATACTGTACCGTGAACAATCATAACGCTTCGAAAGACGCATACGGAGGGTCACAGTGAACGGGATCGGTCGCGGGGAAGAGCAAACAAAAAAGGACAGGGCGTCGGTCGTCACGAGAGAGACGGTCGGGATGACGTTCCTGCTCTTCGGCGCGGTGGCATTTTTTATCGCGGTTACGGGGAAGGCGGTATTCGGCGACGTGGGCGGTGCGATCACCGCGTGGCTGGTCGGAGCGTTCGGCTGGCTCGTCTATCCTCTCCTCGTCCTCCTCGTGTACGAGTCCATCGTGCTTGTATTCGGGAAGAAACTCATCTCCGTGAAGTGGACGCTTCGCGGGTTTTTCCTTGTGATCTCCGTCTTCCTCATCGTCCATACGGCGACCTCCGAGCGCTTCTTCGTGATCGAGGGGGTCCGCCAGAACTTCGGCAATTATCTCACGGGCTGTTGGAATGCCGCGCAGGGCGGCGTCTCCGCGGGTACGGCGGGCGGCTCGGTCCTCGGCATCTTTGCCTATCCCGTCCGCTACCTTCTGCAATCCGCGGCGGCGGCCTATGTCGTGTACTCCCTCCTCATCGTCGTGGCGGTCTATCTCATCCTCCGCGCGACGCCTCTCCACAAATACCTCGTCTTCCGCCGCCGTGAGAAGGAGGACGAACCCCGCGAGAGAGGGGAGGAAAGCCGCGGGCAGCGGGAAGAGCGTTCCCGCCGCGGCGTCGCTTTCGAAGACCTTGCGGCGCCCTCCCCCCGCACCATTCCCGCACAGCCCCGCGCAGAGGCGCAGCCCGCCCGTGCGGGAGAGGCGGAAGGGGAGGACCCCGCCCGCGAGGCCTATTCCCGCAGCCGCAACATCCTCTTCTCGGACGATCCCGCCGCCGACTACCGCAGGAACCTCATCTTCGACAGGGATTCCTACTTCAACACGGGCCGCCGCGGGAGCGAGCATTCCCGCGCGGAGCAGTCCCGCAGTGCGCCCGCACAGCCGCAGAGCTACACCGAGAAATACGAGAACGAGGCGGGGGAGGACAGGCCGTCCATTCCCCGCAAAGTGACGGGGGGCCGTCCGCAGGAGCAGGGGGGTTACGCCTACCCGCGCGATCTCAACTATCCCGACGCGCCCTCCTACCGGCAGGAGGACCCCCGCGCCTATGAACACGACGTGCCCTACAGGGGGGAGACGGAGGAACCCGCCGAAACGCCCCGTCCGAGCTACCGCGCGCCCGAGCCTCCGCAGGAACAGCGTCCGAGCTACCGTGCGCCCGAACCTCCGCAGGAACAGCGCCCGAGCTACCGTGCGCCCGAGCCTCCGCAGGAGGAACGGCCGAGCTACCGTACCCCCGAACCTCCGCAGGAGGAGCGCGAAAGTTTCCGCACCTCTTCGGACCGCAACCGCATCCACGATCCCGCACCCACGGACCCCTTCGGGCGTTCCCGCACGGAGGAGCCCGCTTCCGCGGACCCCTTCGGGCGTTCCCGCACGGAGGAGCCTGCCCCCGAGGAGACGCGCAGCGGGGAGAGCGATTTCCGCCGTCTCTTCTCCCGTCCCGCCGAAAATGCGGGGCGCTTGGAGCCTACCCTCGGCAGAACGCCGCCGCGCGAGGAGCCGGAGGAGCGCGACGGTTACCGCGAAGAACCGCGCCCCCGCGACAGTTTCCGCGAGGGATCCCGCGAAAGTTTCCTCGAGGAGCCCGAGGATACGGGCGCCTTTCCGGAGGAGACGGAGGACGGACGGGGGACGGAGAGCGAGCGTCCCGCCACGCTGGACGAGCTGTACTCCCGCGAGGAGAAGTCGGACGCCGACCTCTTCGACAGCGACGAACCCGAGGAATCCCATGTGCGGGATTATCCCTTCGACCAAGGCCGCCGCTCCTCCGAGCGCGCCTACAGAGAGCCGCGCGAGACGAGAGACACGGGCCGCATGCCCATGCCCATGCCCTCCGATCAGCCCGCGCCCGCACCCAAGCCGCACGTCTACAAGCCCTATGTGCGCCCGAGCATGAACAACTTCCGCGCCTATGACGACGCCGTCTCCGTCTCGCAGGAGGAGATCGAGCGCAACTCCGAGATCATCGTGGACACCCTTGCGGGCTTCCGCGTGGATGCGGAGGTCGTCAAGGTGACGAGCGGCGCGGCGGTCACCCGCTACTATATCGATATCCCGAGAAATATCTCGGTCAGCACCGTCATCAAGAGGGACGAGGAGATCGCCATGCGCCTGCATGCGCGGGACGGCGTCTCCATGTTTGCGAGCCGTGAAAACGGCGCCATCTCCATCGAAGTGCCCAACGCCAAGCGCGCGACCGTCGGCCTCGCCTCGGTGATGGAGGCGGATGAGTTCGTCAACGCCAAGCCGCACTCCCTTATGTTTGCCATCGGCAAGGACGTCGAGGGCCGCAACGTCTGCGGCAATATCCCCAAGATGACCCACGTCCTCGTCGCGGGGTCCACCAACTCGGGCAAATCGGTGTGCCTCAACGCGATGCTCATCTCCCTCATCTGCAAGTATTCGCCCGAAGATCTCCGCCTCATCCTCATCGACCCCAAGAAGGTGGAGTTTACGGTGTTCGACGGGCTTCCCCACCTCATGCTCAACGAGATCATCTCCGATCCCCAGAAGGCGGTCACCGCCCTCAACTGGGCAATCAAGGAGATGGAGAGAAGGTATACCCTCTTCGAGCAGAAGACCCGCTCGGGGACGGCCGTCCGCAACATCGACGAATACAACGACGCGTTTGCGGAGGAAGAGGGGAAGATCCCCAAGATCGTCATCGTCGTCGACGAGCTTGCCGACCTCATGTCCTTCGCCAAGAAGGATATCGAAGAGCGCATCCAGCGGCTCGCGGCAAAGGCGCGCGCGGCGGGCATCCACCTCGTGCTTGCGACCCAGCGTCCCTCGGTGGACGTCATCACGGGCGTCATCAAGGGGAACCTCCCCACCCGTATCGCCTTCCGCGTCATTCAGGAAGTGGACTCCCGCACCATTCTCGACGAGACGGGCGCGCAGAAGCTCCTCGGCAACGGCGACATGCTCTACCGCACGGGCGGCATGTTCAGCTGTCTCCGCGTGCAGGGCGCCTTCGTAAGCTCCGAGGAAGTACAGGCGATCGTGGACGAAGTGAAGCGCAACAACGAGGCCTATTTCGACGAGGACGTCCTCGACTTCTTCAACAAGTCCGAAAGCCCCGAGGAACCCTCCGAAGGAGAGGGCGGGAGCGTCGACTCGGGCTCCGTGGAGATAAAGGCGCTCGCGATTGTCGTCAAGCTCGGCTCGGCGTCCATCTCCCTCATCCAGCGGCGGTGCGGCGTGGGGTACGCCCGCGCGGGCAAGATCATCGAGTGGATGGAGCAGATGGGGTACATATCCCCCTTCGACGGCAAGGCAAAGGCGCGCACCGTCCTCCTCACCAAGGAGGAATTCGAGAGCAAATACGGCTCTCTCGATTAAAAGATGGAACGAAAGGTATTCGGAATGATCTCCCTCGGCTGCGACAAAAACCGCGTGGACGGGGAGAGACTGCTCGGCGAGATCGTGAAAAGAGGGCATTCCGTCACCTCCGATCTTGCCGAGGCGCAGGTTCTCATCGTGAACACCTGCGCCTTTTTGGAGAGTGCGCGGAAGGAGGCCATCGAGGCCGTCCTCGAGGGAAACGCCTTTAGGGGCGGAAAGCTCGAAAAGCTCGTCGTCTCGGGGTGCCTCCCCGAAAAATTCATCGGGGAACTCTTCCCCGCCCTCACGGAGGGGGACGTCTTCCTCGGCGTCAAGGATGCGGACGAACTCTTCCCCGCCCTCGAGCGCGCCTATGCGGGCGAGCGGGTGAACGCCGTCGGCAAGGGGAGCGGAGAGAGAGGGGAGCGCGTCGTCACGACCCCCTCCCATATCAAATACCTCAAGATCGCCGACGGGTGCTTCCACCGCTGTACCTACTGCCTCATCCCCTCCATACGGGGGAAGTACGTCTCCTATCCCGAGGAGGAGCTTCTCTCGGAGGCCGCGGGGCTTGGGGAGACGGACGAACTTATCCTCGTCGCACAGGACACCACCCGCTACGGCGAGGAGAGGGGCAAAAATTCTTTTGCCGGTCTCATCAAAAAAATTTCTGAACTTGACAATATCTGTCATATTCGTTTGCTATACTGTTATCCGGACAGGATCACGGAGGACCTCATCGCCCAGCTCCGCGAGAACCCCAAACTCATCAAGTATCTCGATATCCCCCTCCAGCACTCGGAGGACAGGATTCTAAAGCTCATGGGGAGGAGAGGCTCCCGTGCGGAGTACCTCGCCCTCCTTGCGCGGCTGCGCGAAGAGGTCCCGGGGATCGCCATCCGCTCCACGTTCATCTCGGGCTTCCCTTCGGAGACGGAGGAGGAACATCGCGCCCTCATCGGCTTTCTCGGTGAAGCAAAGCTCGAAAGCTGCGGGTTCTTCGCCTACTCGCGGGAGAAGGGTACCCCCGCCTATAAGTTCGCGGGGCAGGTCCATCCCTCCACAAAGGGGAGGCGGGTGCGCGAACTCTACCGCGCACAGGCGCAAATTTCCGCCGCGAAACTCGCAAATTACGTGGGGAAGACGGTGGAAGCCGTCTGCGACGGGTTAGACGGCGCGGAGGGATTTCTCGGCAGGGCGTATTTTCAGGCGCCCGAAATAGACGGCTGCGTACACTTCACCGCCCCGCAGGCGGAGGAGGGGAAGCGGTACCTTGTGAAAATCGCCCGCACCGACGATTACGACCTCTTCGGAGAGGCAACAGGAGAAATACGATGAATTTACCCAACAAGATCACCCTCACGAGAATTTTCATGATCCCCGTGTTTATCGCCGTTTTCTATCTCGAAGTGTTCGGCGCGACCCCTTGGCAATACCTCATCGCGGCGGGGATCTTCGTCCTCGCGGCGAGTACGGACGCCCTCGACGGGCACATCGCCCGCAGCCGCCACCTCGTCACCGATCTCGGCAAGTTTCTGGACCCCATTGCCGATAAAGTGCTTGTTTCGACGGCGCTCATCTTAATGCTTACCCGCCCCGTCGCATTTTCAGTGACCCCCTTCGGACAGTGGGGGACGCTCGCGGCGGGCATCTGCGTCTCCGTCATCCTCGCGCGGGAACTCATCGTCAGCGGCTTCCGCCTGATCGCGGCGGGCAAGAAAGTGGTGCTTGCCGCCGATAAGCTCGGCAAGATGAAGACGGTCTTTCAGGACGTCTCCATCGCCCTCCTCCTTGCGGCGTCCCCGTGGGCGGGAGAACTCGGCGGGCAGATCGTACTCTATATCGGGCTTGCCTGCTTTGCCGTCTGCACCGTCCTCACCGTTCTCTCGGGCGTCAACTATATCGTCAAAAACAAAGCGGTCCTCAAAGAGGAGAAGGGCGGGGAGGCGAACGGGTGAAATACGCGGCAGCCGTCCTCTTCAACAACCGCAATCCGCTCTCTGCGGTGGACTATCCCGCGGTGACGGATGCCCTCCTCGCGGGCGGCGTCTTCCTCGACGAGATCGCCTTCCTTCCCTACGATGCGCCCTCCGAGGTCGTCGCAAGCCTCGGGCGGCTCTCGGCGGAGAGGGACGGGCTTTTCGTCATCTGCGATAAGGTCCTCGTGCCCTCCGCAAAGGAGGGGGTCGCGCGGGCGGCGGGCGAAGAGTTTACCGAGGAATACCTCCTCGAGAGGGAAGACTGCCTCTTTGCCGTCCTCCCCGCGGGGGAGAGAGGGGCGGAACTTGTCCGCACCGAGACGGTCCCGCGCGTCGACAGGCGGCGGGGGAGGCGGTACAGCCGCGTCGTCATCGGAGCGGTCGGCGCGCCCGAACAGCTCATACACGCGGCGCTCGCCTCGGCCTCCGAGATCGCGCAGGGCAAGCTCACCCTCCATGCGACGGAGGAGTACGCCTGCACCCGCATCGAAATTTTGTACGACGACACGACCCCCAAGATGATCTCGGACGAAGTGGTGCAGACGGTTGCAAGCACCCTCGGCGAATTCGTCTACACGGTGGGGGACGAGACGGTGGCGGAGCGGCTCTTCGAATGCCTCAAACTGCACCGCGTCGTCCTCTCCACGGCGGAGAGCTTCACGGGCGGCGGCGTGGGGGGAGCGATCGTCGCCGTACCGGGCGCAAGCGCCGTCTTCCGCGAGGGGATCAATGCCTACGCGGGGGAGGCAAAGGCAGAGCGGCTCGGCGTAAAGGAGGAGACCTTGCGCGAAAAGGGGGCCGTCTCCGACGAGACCGCCTACCAGATGGCGGCGGGGCTTATCCGCGGGGGCAAGTGCGATCTTGCCATCGCGACGACGGGCGTCGCCGGTCCCGATCCCGACGGCGAGAAACCGGTGGGGCTGTGCTATATCGCGGTCGGCACCCGCGAACGGGTGCGGGTCTGGCGGTATCACCTCACGGGCGACCGGGAGACGATCACGAAAACGGCGGTGAATCTCGCCCTCTTCAAGGGGCTGCAGACGATCCGGTAACCATCCGAAAACAAACAAGGAGCATAGAGATGAACGAAGAAAAGAAGAAGGCATTGGACGCCGTCCTCGCACAGATCGAGAAGGCGTACGGCAAGGGCGCGATCATGAAGCTCGGCGAGAATGCGGGCAACACCGATATCGAGGTCATCCCCTCGGGGTGCCTCGCTCTCGACCTCGCCCTCGGCATCGGCGGGTTCCCCCGCGGCAGGATGATCGAGATCTACGGCCCCGAATCCTCGGGCAAGACGACGGTCGCCCTCCATGCGGTTGCCGAGGCCCAGAAGGCGGGGGGCATCGCCGCGTTCGTGGACGCGGAGCATGCGCTCGACCCCATCTACGCAAAACACCTCGGGGTGGATCTCGAAGAGCTGCTCGTCTCCCAGCCCGATACGGGCGAACAGGCGCTCGATATCGTCGATTCCCTCGTCCGCTCCTCGGCGGTGGATATCATCGTCGTGGACTCCGTCGCGGCGCTCACGCCCAAGGCGGAGATCGAGGGAGACATGGGGGACAGCCATGTGGGACTTCAGGCCCGCCTCATGTCGCAGGCCCTCCGCAAACTCACCGCGATCGTCAACAAGTCCAAGACGCGTGTCGTCTTCATCAA
>CANRFW010000064.1 GCA_947630035.1 uncultured Clostridia bacterium
GGGGACGGAGGGGGCAACCCCCACCCCTACCCCTCCCCCTGACGCAGGGGGAGGGCATGCTCGGGATATGCGGGCACGGAGGGCAACCCCCACCCCTGCCCCGCCCCCTTCAAAGGGGGCAGGTAAGAACGGAGAGCAGGAGGGGGCGAGATGAAAAAAGAACAGGGCCGCCCTGTTCTTTTTTGTGCTATACAATTTCAACTTTATGCTGTAAATTTCAACCGCATGGCGTTGCTCTATGCGGTTTTTTCGACCCCATGTTGCTATTTTGAGGTCATTCCATGCGGATCTTGCGGAGAAGCGCGGGATCGCCGAGCGCCCTGCCGCCGCCCAGAACCACCGCCATCTGCGGGTCGCGGGCGAGGTGGGTCTCCATCTGCAGCCGCTCCGAAACATAGTCGGCAAAACCCGCGAGCCGTGCCGTACCTCCCGAGAGGAAAATGCCGTTTTTGCACACCGCGGCGGAGACTTCCGCGGGGAGTTTTTTGAGGACGAGTTCGGCGTATTCGAGGATCTTGTCCACATAAATATGAATGGGGAACAGCACGTCTTCCGAGGAGAGGGAGACAGAGCGCGGCTTGCCCGTGATGACGTCCCGGCCGTTGACGATCATGCTCTGGTTGTCCCTCTCGATGAGGCTGCCCACCGTCGTCTTGAGCTTTTCGGCGGAGAGGGAGCCGATCTTCAGGTTGAAATTCTCCGCGACGTGGTCGATGATATGCACGTCCATATTGTACCCGCCCACACTCATCGCAAGCCCCGCGATGATCCCCTCGAGGGAGAAGGCGGCAATGGAGGTCTGCCCCGCGCCGATATCGATGGAGAAGACGGGGTTGGAGTCCGAAAGGGGCACGTCCTGCCCGAGGGCGGCAAGGTAGGGCGCCTCCGCAAAGCAGATGCGGTTCAGCCCCGCGGCCTTGGCGACGCGGTAATACTTTTCGCGGTCCTCCTCGGGACAGCCGCAGGAGACGCAGAAGAGGGCCTCCACCCCGAAGGTGCGGCGGACGATCTTGCCGAGGAAGTATTCGAGGAGGGCGCCCGCGAGTTTCTCGTTGACGATCTGCCCCTCATAGACGGGGAACACGACTTCCGTTAAATCCGAAGTCTTCCCGAGGAGCCGCTTCGCCTCGTTCCCGAATGCACGGATCTCCCCCGTCTCTTTGAGGACAGTGACGCAGGTCGCCTCCGCGAGTACCACGCCGCTGCCCAATTTGTAAATTTTGGTGACCGAAGTCCCGAAATCGATTGCAAGTTTTATCATTTGCTCCCTCCGAGCGCCACTTTTAAGAGTTCGTCCGTCTCCTCCGCGGGAAGCCCCACGACGTTCGTATAGCTCCCCTCCCGGCGCACGGCGGCGCCGAAGTCCTGTATTCCGTACCCGCCCGCCTTGTCGAACGGGCTGCCGCTCTTGCAATAGGCGGCGATCTCCTCATCGGAAAGGACGGGGAAAAAGACCTTCGTCTCCACGACGCGCTCCCCCCTCCCGCCGGGATAGAGGACGGCGACCCCCGTAAAGACCGAGTGCCATTTGCCCCCGAGCATGCGGAGCATCCGCACGGCGTCCTCCTCGCTTTTCGGCTTTCCGAGGATCTCCCCTTCAAGCTCGACGACGGTATCGGCGCCGAGGACGACGTCATCCCCGTACCGCGAGAAGACCTCCTCCGCCTTGCCGCGGGCAAAGGCAAGCGCGGTTTCCCGCGCTGTAAGTCCCGACGAAAGTTCGCGGAACGCGGAGGGCACGGCCGTAAAGGAATAGCCAAGCTCTCCCAAGATCTCCCGCCTGCGCGGGGAATTGCTTGCAAGGATGAGTTTCACAGGATCTCGAGGTTCTTGCGGAAGGCGCGTTTGAACTCGGGGCCGGCGTTCATCGCCTGCTTTATTTCGAGCGCCGCATCCCCCGCGAGTTCCGTCTTCATGATGACGGAATCGCCGAGTACGTCGCAGTTGATCCCCGTCACCATGCCGAGGCCGCTTCTGTCGAGGCACTCCGCGATGCGCAGAAGCACCCCGAGTTTTTTGACGACGTCGAGGTCCTCCTCGTTGACGATATCCTTATACCTCGCCCATTCGGCGGGGTTGACGTCCTCCTTGCGGTGGCAGCCAGCGACGAACGCCGCAAGCACGATCTCGCGGTGGGTCGCCCCGTAGATGCCGCTGTTGAGGATCATGTAGAGGCTGTGCTTCTGGTGGTTGTAGTAGCGGACGCGGAGGCCGCAGTCGTGCAGGCTCGCCGCGATCTTCAATACTTTGAGGTAGACGCGCGGGAATTTGTGCAGGACGCGCAGCTGTTTGAAGAGCTGGATGGAGAGGTGGACGACGTGTTCCACATGCTTCTCGTTGCACCCGTAGTACTTCACGAGGGTATTGAGGGAGTACGAAAGCACGTCCGATATGGGGCGCTCCACGGTAAGAGGGAGAGCCTCGTTGATCATGATCCCCTCGCGGAGACCGCTGCCGCCTATGGTGAAACTCTCGACATGGAGATAGTCGGTAAACGCCTTGACGATGGCGAGCGCGGCGGGCATGATATCCGCCCGTGCGGGGGAAAGCCCGCGGATGCGCTTGCGCTTTTCCACGTCGAGAACGCGCACCATGTCGTAAACGGCGCGGAAATCGTCCGTCGAGAACTGGTAGTTATGGACAATGTTGAGCGGGTATTTGCGGATGATGCGGTTGATCTTGTAGAGGTTGCGGAAGGAGCCGCCCACGCCGATCATCTGGGTATCCGGCTCCACCTCGGAGAGCCACCCGATCTTTTTGAACTGCTCGGTGAAGAACTCCTCGATCTTCGCCGTCTGCTCCTCGGGCAGCCCGTCCCCCGCGAAGAGGTCGGTGAGGGTGACGGCGCCGAAGGGCAGGGTCGCATAGTTGAGGATGCAGCGGCGGTTGTAGTAGACGATCTTGGTGCTGCCGCCGCCGATCTCGAGGACGATGCCCTTGGGGATATC
The DNA here is from genome assembly GCA_947630035.1 of uncultured Clostridia bacterium. Classification (GTDB taxonomy): domain Bacteria; phylum Bacillota; class Clostridia; order Christensenellales; family Borkfalkiaceae; genus Gallimonas. The sequence continues at coordinate 2,949 of CANRFW010000064.1, forward strand.
CATCGAGTTGATGACGCCGCGGTAGACGAGGGTCGCCTCCTCCTCTTCGGAGAGAACGGCCACCTTGACGCCCACCGTCGCCTGTATCTCGTCGAGGAAAGAGCGCTGGTTTTTGGCGCGGCGGACCGCCGCCGTCGCAACGGCGATGATGCGCTCGACGCCCGAAGCGTCGCAAAGGCGCTTGAACATCTTCAGTGTCTTGATGGTCTCGGCGATGCGCTGCGGCTTCAGAAAGCCGTCCCGTTCCATATCGTGACCGAGGCGGACGCTCTCCTTCAGCTCGTCCTCCACCATGAAATACCCCTCTGCGAAGAGGTTGACGATCACCAGCCGCGCCGAATTGGATCCGAGATCGATAATGCCGATTTTTTCCATTCTGTCCCGTCCTTAAGGATGATTGATTCGTACTTCCGCGGGAAACAACCGAAACTTCCCTACTATAACAATTTTCCCTATTTTACCATAAGAAAACCTGTTTGTCCATACCCTTTTGAAAAATATTTGTCCCCGATAGGACATTTTTTTTACTTTTCTGCCCCCTTTTCAGCGAGGAAGGAGGAGAGGGCGGCGCGGAAACGGAAGAGGGAGAGGAAAACGAGGAAGACGGCGAAGCCCGTGCGGAGCGCCCGCGCGGGCAAGAAGAAGGCCAAAAGGGCGAAGAGAGCGGAACAGAGGACGGCGGGCAGGGCGAGCGGGAGGACCTTCCCCCTTTCGATAAGCCCGTTCTTCGCATGCACGGAGAGTGCCGCCGCCGACATGGGGAGAAAGGAGAAGAGACTCATGGCCTGCGCGAATTTCTGCGGCACCCCCATGAGGACGAGGAGGGGAATAAGAAGGGTCCCGCCGCCCATCCCCATGCCGCCGAACACCCCGCCCGCAAGCCCCGCAAGAAAGAGAAGGAGGAAACTCACGGCAAAAGCATCCTCACCCCCGCAAGGAGCATGAGGAGGGCAAAGAGGAAGGAGAGGGTCTCCTCGCGGAGACGGGGCAGGAGGGCGGCTCCCCAAAGTCCCCCCGCCGAAGTCCCGAGGAGGACGGGCAGAAGGGTCCCGAAAGGTACCCCGCAGAAGAGGTAAACGAGGGCGCTTACGAGGGTCGCGGGGAGGATGACGGCGAGCGCCGTTGCATGGGCGGAACGGACGGGGCAGCCCGCGCGCTCGAGTGCGGGGAGGACGATCATGCCGCCCCCGCCCCCGAACAGCCCGTTCACGGCTCCCGCGAGCGTGCCCGCAAGCGGCAAAAACAACTTCTTCACGGGGAACAGTTTGTGAAGAATGGAAAAAAATTTGCTTTTTTTCCGCGTTTTCATGCGGAATTGCTTGCGTCCCAAAGCGTTTTATATTAAAATAGATAGAGCTACTTGAAAAAGGGGCGGAGGTTTCCTCCGCGCAACAGGTGTGATATGTCTGATTTTTTTAAGAACGAAAAGAGAAGAAAGCGCGCGCTGACCGCGCTCTCCGCGCTGCTCGCGGCCTCCCTCTCCCTCGGCGTCTGCGCCGCATGCGGAGGGACGGCGGCCGAGCCCGATGACGAGGAGAGCGATACGCCCGCCGTGCCGACCGATACGCAGATCCTCAAGAACGGCAACTTCGAGTTCTACGGCAGCGAGATGGTGAAGGATTTCGGGGACAAGCGCACCCTCATCTCCACCCCCACGAGCTGGTCTTTCTCGCAGGGGAACCCCACCTCCGATACCCGCTCGGGCATCGTCGTAAAAGACGAGTGGGACGAGCTTACCAAATCCGGCAGGGCGTTTACTTCCGTTGCCGATGCCTACGCGCACTTCGAGGACGAGGGCGTCACCGTATACGACCGTCTCAAATTCTACAACGACTTCAAGGACGAGATCGGAAAGCTCTCCTCTAAATCCGCCGAGAAGAAGCTCTTCGACAAATACAGCTACTCCATCGACTATGAGGACGTGGAGAAACTCGCGGCGGAGGTCGGGAGCGAACTCACCCTCCATACGGGAGCCGCGGAGGACGACAAGAGCGTTCTCATGATCCACAACCAGCGCTCCTCCGAGAACGTACTCGGCACGGCGCAGTCCTATCAGATGAGTTCTTCCTACACGCTCGGGACGGGCACCGCCGCCAAGCTCTCCCTCTGGGTGCGCACCGATCATCTCTACCACTACGGCGACACCGCCGACGAGGAGACGAACATTCCCGTAACCTACAATGCGGGCGCCTACATTTCCCTCACCGCGACGGTGGGCACCAACTCCTCCGAGATCCAGATCAAGAATATCGTGACGGGGGAAGCGGACAAGGAGAACGGCGGCTGGCGCAAGTATGAACTGCTCGTCCGCGGCAACACCTATGCGACAAGCACCTTCCGCGTAAAGCTCGGGCTTGGGCAAGGCTCCGACAACCGCTTCGAGATGGTGAACGGCTACGCCTTCTTCGACGATCTCGAATGCACCATTCTCTCGAGCGACGAATACGAAACCGAAAAGGCAAAGGTCGACGCCGCGAAAGTAAAGGAAGTCCTCACCCTCGAAGAGCATCTTCCCGAAGATCTCCTCTTCGATGCGACGAAGAACTCCTACGACCTCTACGCCGTGGACATGCTCGAAAACGGCACGGAGGATGCCCTCACCCTCTCCGAGACGGACGGCGATGCGAAAGTCTCCGTTGCCCTCACGGAGGACGAGGACGGCTGGACGAGCGACCGCAAGGGCTTCGGCGCGGACAACCGCGAGCCTGCGGGAGCAGACACCAACATCGGCAAACTCATGACCTACGGTGAGATCAAGGCGGAGACGACCAACAAGTATCTCACGAGCATCTACAAAGATCACTTTGAGAACAAATTCCCCTTCGGCGGGGATACTCCCGACGATGAGCAGGTTGTGATGCTCCTCTCGGCGAACGGCGCGGCGTATACCGCCACGGTCGAGGGCGGAAGTTCCAACCGTTTCGAACTGAATGCGAACAGCTACCTTCTCCTCACCTTCTTCGTGAAGACGAGCGAGATGCGCAGCGGCAGGAGCGGCGCGGGCGCCACCCTCGTGGATATCACGGGCGACTCCGAGACCTCCATCTCCCCCTTTGACTCCACGACGGTTGCGACCGTCGATATCGACGAAGAGCGCAAGGATATCTACAAGGGCTGGGTGCAATGCACCTTCTTCATCGCTAATGAGACGGAAGATACCCGCGAGTTCTCCCTGAAACTCACCTACGGCCCCACCGCCATCTCCTCCTCCACGGCTTCGAGCTACGGCGAGGGCTGGGCGGCATTCACGGGCTTCCGCACCCGCACCCTCGAGAAGAGCGAGTTCGGCTATATGTCTACGGGCGACCGCGCGAAGTCCGTCTCCCTCACGGCAGAGGCGGGCAGCTCCGTCAAGTTCGACGAGGCGGGCATCGTCCGCGATATCGAAAACGAGCTTGCCCATCCCGTCAACTTCTCCCTCCTCACGGCAGACAGCCGCGCCATCGATCCCGACGGGCAGGACGTGACCTCCGCCGATCTCGAGGCGAAGAAGATCTACTCGGGGCTTCTCTCCTCCGAATATGCGGAGAACTACACGAAGACCGAGAACACCGCCGCTTGGAAGGAGGACTTCGAGTCCGTTGTCACGGGCGCGAGCGGAAAGACGGGTGACGAATGGTGGAAGGCGGCGTTCGGCGGGACGAGCTATATCGGCCGCCAGCCCCTCGTCCTCTACAATGCGGGGACGGAAGCCTCCGCGTCCGTCGGCTACTACTACCGTTCGGGCGAGACCCTCTCCTCCAACTCCTACCGCCGCATCTCGGTGCGGGTGAAAGTCTCCGCGGACGTTTCCGCCTTCCTCTACCTCGTGGACACCTCCGACGTGAAGAAGGGCTATAACGACCGTCTCACCCCCGCCGTGCCCGCGTCCACCTATTGGTATGACGACGACGGCAACCTCTGCGGGAGCGATCCTACCGCCGACGACTACGACGAGACGGACGCCGAGAAGGGCATCCTCTATGAGATCCAGTCTAACGGGCTGTACCTGAAGAAGGGTGCGACGGACGGCAAGTACTACGCCAACCTTTCCAACTACGAGAAGAACGACAAGGATAACCTTGCAACGAGCAAGGGCGAAGAGGTCTTCTACGGCAAGAAAAACGGCGAGGAGATCGAGTATTACGCCTACTACGACGACACGAAAGAGGGCGATGCGAGATACTCCACCCGCGTGTACGACTTCCCCGCGGAGACCCCCAAGCGCTACACGGCGCCCAAGGAGATCGCCGACTATGAGACGGCGATCGAAGTCAAGGGCAGTGCGGAACTCACCGATTGGGTGACCGTATCCTTCTTCCTCCGCGGCGGCAATACCGAAAAGCAGTACCGTCTCGAAGTATGGGCGGGCGCGCGCGATAACAAGGAGGACGGGTTCCCCGCTAACGGCTATGTGTTCTTCGACGACTACTCCTCCGAGGATATCAGCGCCACCTACTCCGATTACCTCCGCGAGGCGACCGAATACCTCGAGGAGACGGATGCGAACGTTGTGGACCCCGGGGCGGAAGTCAAGCACTTAAAGTCCGAACATGCCCTCTACTACACCTTCACCTTCTTCGATTCCGCCGACTATGTGCGGTATGACGAGACCCTCGACGAGGAGAAGCTCGGCAACCACTGGGCTTCGTACAAACAGTCCTCGCAGGATGAGACGATCATCTACCTCGCCTGCGACGACCTCGAAGGCAAGCTCCCGGGCGGCGCGCCCTCCGTCTCCCGCTTCATCGACTACTCGGCTGTCGAGCAGACGGTGACGCCCGACGACCTCGGCGGCGACGACAGCACGAACAACAATACGACGGACAGCGAGACGGCGGGAGAATTCGATTGGGCGAACCTCCTTCTCGTCATCTCCTCCGTGGTCCTCGCGCTCGTACTGCTCGCGGTGATCGGCATTCTCGCGGGGAGGAAGATCGCGGAGTCCCTCCGCAAGGCAGGCAAACTCAAGCCCAAGAAGGAAAAGCCCGCAAAGAAGAAGCCCGCAAAGAAGACGGAGAGCGCACCCGAAAAGCCCGCTCCCGTCAAGGACGAAAACGATCCTTACAACGAGTAACCCTTCGGGCGCCGAAAACGAGCAGCCCTTTGGGGCACGAAAAAAGACGATCCCTCCGTTTGCACGGAGGGATCTTTTTATGTTGCAAGGTACACGTCATGTCTCCCCGCCCGCTTGGCTCCCCCTCTTGGGGGAGCTGTCACGCCGCCCTTTGGCGTGACTGAAGGGGTTCGCTGCAAACCCCTATCCCCCCTTCGGGCCCCCAAACGGGGGAGGCAAGGGTTGGGCGTACGGTATACCGTCACCCCTCGACTGCGCTCGGGGTGACGTAATGGGGCGGGGTGACGTAATGGGGCGGGGTGACGTAATGGGGCGGGGGCGCACGTCATGTTGAGCGTAGTCGAAACATGACGTAGCGCTCCGCGGCGGGCGGGGTGCCATATTCCGCCTCCACTCACACCGTTCGGTTGCACGGACCCCGTGCCCTCATTCCGAACGGGGCCATAGGCGGAGTGAGTGAATCTTTCCATGAAAGATACGCTCCGCCGCTACGCGGCGTCGGTATGAGGAGAGGGGCGGAAAACGTAATCAAAAAGAGAGGCGCGTGCCCCTCCTTTTTATTATGCCGTATATGCCGTCACGGTCGTACGCCGCTTGTGCCGCCACGGGTAACCGTTCGTGCCGTCCGTATCGGCCGCTCGGGTCTTCAGCCCAACTTTTGCAAGAGGGCGGTGGCGGGAGCGTAACCCGCATCCTGCGCCTTTTCCGCAAATTCGCGGGCGGCATCCTCCGCGCCGTCTAACCCCGCAAGGGAGCATACCTCCTCCGCGCCGTCCTCCGCAAGAATGGCGGCGATGGCATAGAGCGCCTCGCCGTCCCCCGCTTGGGCCTTTGCGAGATTGCCCGCAAGCACCCCGCGAAGACGCACGCAGAAGGCGAGAAGGCTCTCGTTCTCCTCGCTCGGGTCCGCCGCGTTCACCTGCTCGCAGTACTCGATGAGTTCGGCGATGTGCGCTTCGGGCTCCATCGTCTCGAGTTCCCCCATCGTAAGCTCGTTCAAAACGTCGGAAAGGTACCACGAACGAAGATAGTCCGCAGCACCCGCGTGCCCCTGCTTTGCCGCCATGCCGAAGAAGCGGAGCGCCTCCTCCAAATTTCCGCCTTTGCCCGCGATCAGCGACTGCGCGTAATCGTACTGCGCCTCCGCGTCCCCCGAAAGAGCGCGCGTTTTCAGCTCCTCTTCCTTCTTCTTTTTGCCGAACAGAAACATAATTTACCTCCTGATACAATGTATTTGACCTAAAAAGAATATCGGTAGATACTCTTTTCAAAGTTCCAAAGCCTAAGCTATAATGGAAGTGGTATTAAGGTCTGGCGTTTGCCTCCTTGGGCTATCACGCCCGAATAAAAGACTGCCAGCCAACCTTCGATTATAGCGTTCGGTTTTTGCAGGTTGGGCTTCGCGTCCGCGTCACACATCAGATTGAATCGGTATTGGAACAAGGT
>CANRFW010000065.1 GCA_947630035.1 uncultured Clostridia bacterium
CTCTATGAGGAGCCTCTCGGTTCCGGCTCGAATTATGCGGGGCAGTTTTTCCCGCTCAATTATGTAAGCAGAGGGACGATCAGGACAGGTTCGGGATGGGGCGCTACCAATACGGATTTGACCTTGTTCCAAAACACTAACGGGATGCGGGTTGCTTCGACGACTTGGAGTACCATCAACACAAGGGTCAACCACTATTTCGGCATGTCGATGGAAGTGGAGTTCATGCAGCCCGCGGGCTATCAAGTGAACGAAAAAGACATGACCTTCACCTTCGCGGGGGACGACGACGTTTGGATCTTCTGCGACGATGTCCTCATCGCCGACCTCGGCGGCAACCACAATGCGCTCGCCTGCGACGTCAATTTCTCGACGGGCGAGATCGTCTACTATGCGAGCCAAAAGGGCGAAGTGGCGGAGAACGCCGTATGGCGGGTGGACTACCTCTCCAACTGCTTCGGGGTCGATTTGGACTATGGGCGGAACGTCAAGGGCTGGGTAAAAAAGGGCACCGTCCCCGCAACCGACGCCGCACTTCAAGACTACTACATGAACGACTATAACAACAGACAGGGCTGGATCTCGGGCAGAAGCGGCGAACAGCTCAATTTCTACGGGGTCGGCAACAACGGCAGGAACCTCACTTCGGGCAGTAATACGAGCGGCGCCACCGCTTCCAACACCCGCCACACGGGGAACGAGAGCAACACGGCCTACGGCACTTTCGAGGAACTCACCCGCCACACCTTGAAGTTCTTCTTCTTGGAGAGCGGCGGCAACATGTCCAACTGCATGCTGAAATTCAACCTTTCCGCCATTGCGGAGTAATCGGAGAGTGAACATATGGGAATTCCTTCTATGAAAAAGAAAACATTCGCCGCAGCCGCCCTGCTGGTCGCGGCCTCTGCGGGACTTGCCGCCGTCGGCGGGAGCCTCCTCTCGAATGCCGCACCCGACGGGGTCACGCCCTATGAGATCGCGGGGGACCTCTACCGCGAATCGGGCACGGAGGGCTTCTTCGACTCGGCGGCGGTGCATCAGCTGTACACCGCTCTCACGAGGTCGGCGAGCGATACCGACGGCAACCCGGACGCGGAGTTTACGGACGTGCAGACCCTTGTCAAAGGTAAGACGCTCTCGGTCGCCGATTTCGGCGAAATCTATCTGACCTTCGGCGGCATCCGCTGGACGGCGGTGTACCTTTCCGAGACGAAGAATGACGTCAAGCCGAACGAGAAGGGCGTCGCCCTCACCCTGTTGGAGGCGGACCCCAATTCGCAGTCCGACTATTGGGGAGACTATAAAAACACGAGTTACGCGGTTGCCGCGCCCTCGAACATGTACTACACGAGCCGCATCCGCGCCAAGACGCTCAACGCAGGCGGCCAATACCTCAAGGGCGAGAAGGAGTTCTCCGATACTCTTGCGCAGGACAAAGCGAGCCGCTACGCCCACTTTACCATGGAGGATATCGCCAACAGCCTCACGGAGTATCTTTTCAAGCCCTCCGAGATCGCTTGGCAGGAAAAGGAGAGCGCGATCATGGTCTCCGGGAAAAGCAAGCCCGCCGTCTACGACAGGAGCAACGAGGCGTACGGAGAAGTGCCCGATACCAACTTCTTCGGCGGTGCGACCTTCACGAGCGAACAGACGAACTATTCCAACTGGACGTCTTCCTATCAGGTCAACGGGGAGAATATCGACACCAATACCCACGGGCTTTGGCAGAGCGACTACGTGTGGCTGCCGAGCGCAACCGAACTCGGCGAGAAGACGAACAGCAACGATACGACGTACAGCGGGCTTTGGAACATTACTGAGAGCCAGCGCAACTACGGCGAAAAGGAATATTGGACCCGTTCGGCGTATCACGCATCGCCCGCGATGGCGATCTATTTCGATTCGGACGGCACTTCCAGCTCGGCTCCCGTAAAGGAAATGCGCAACGTCCGCGCGTGCATTCACCTGAATTTACCCGTGGCGAACGAGGACTCGCAGGTCATCGTCACCACGCCGCAGATCTTCGACGAGAACGGCATTGACATTCAGAAACAGAACTATGACGGCGACGTCATCACGCAGGTCCTCGGCTCGCAGGGGGATGAATACACGCAGCGCTTCACCTTCTCGCCCGATTCCAAGCGCATTGACAACAAGGCGGGCTTCTTTGAGGACGAGCAGACGGGGAGCTATTACAACCCCATTATCTATAACGGAACAGACCGTCTCTTCGGCGTCCGCGCGGGGGAGATGGCGCACGTTGCGTCTTTTACCGTCTACGCGGAGAGCGACGATAAAACGACCGCGACCTACACGCGGGGGGCGGACGGAAGCTATACTTCTGCAAACGAGATCAAGGCCATCGAGTATGTCTCCGCGGTTGCGGATAACGACAGTTATGTCCGCACGAATTGGGACGGTTTGAACGGCGAAGACGAGAAACTCGTCGGCTACTTTGTCGCCCAAAACAGCGATACTTACTACGTTAAATTTGAACTCGACGAAAACGACGAAGACAAGAAGATCAAATATTGTTGGTCGAGTACCTACTCGCACGACGCGCTCACCTATGAATTGGAGATAGGCAAGCGCCCGCTCGCCATCGAGGTGAAGGACGCGGAATCCGTCTACGGCGAAGAGGTCAGCCTCAAACAGAAACAGAACGAGGGCTGGGCAGTCATCGGTCTTAAATTCGCAAAGGAGACCGAGGAGAAGTATGTCACTCTCGCCACGAGCGCGACGCAGACTTCGGGCGTCGGCAACGACTACGCCGTTTGGGCGCGCTTTGCCTATGCCGAGGGCGGCGTCGACAGCGAAGAGCTGAAGACGGCACGGAACAACTACTCCGTCATGTACCGCGGCAAATATGCGGGCGGTTCGGGCATCGGCGGGGACGGCACGCGCTACCAGGAGAACGAGGCAGGGACGTATAAGATCACCAAGGCGCTCATCGGATACGGCAGCAGCCGCACGGAGTTCGACGCATCCTCGCAGACTTTGGTCAGCGGGCTGTTCAGCGATTATTCTTTTAAAACGGAGACGGCGCGCCAAGCAATCGCGGAATTGCAGAAAGAGGGTACCCATTATATTTGGTCGCGCTATACGAGCTATCAGCCGACGGAGGAAGGCTTCCGCTATGTCGCTTCGTTGAACGATATCACGGATAACGACCCGAGCCTCAACGACGTCGTATTCAGCGAAAAAGGCACCGTAAACTACGGCAATATCGTCTATGAAGAGATCGTCCGTAAAGAAGCAGACGGCTATAAAGATATCACGGTCGAGAGTGCGGGCGGCTCCGAAATCAACAAGGGAATCGTCCTCACCGAGGCGGGCAGCTATGTCGTCTTCATCAAAGTGACGGCGGACAACCACGAAGATCTCTATGGCGTTATGGTGGTGGAGATCTCGAGTGCGGACGTGTTCTTCGCGCTCTCCGATCTCACGCTCACCTATGAATACGGCCACTTCGGCACGACGGCGAAGATCGGCGAGGAGCCTGTAAATTTCGCGGGGCTTGGGATCGATACGTCTTCTCTCGACGATCCCACTTCCGAAGCACTCCTCCGCATCCTCTTCGGCAGGCCCGAGGATAAGGGAAATGAGGAGATTGTGGCGAAGTATGTTTCCGCCATCTACGAAAAGGAGAAAGTGGAAGGCGGCGCCGGCGCTCTGCAACTTGTCACGAGCGAGAAGAAGGACATTGCCGACCGTCTCCGCAGCTATATCTACAACGAGAGCGACAACAGCTATCGCATCCGCCTTTCCTTTGTGTTGCAACCGGGCGAAAAGCAGTCCGCATCCAAGCATTACGCCGTAAAAGAAAGCGCCTATGCGATCGAGATCGCCGTTGCTTCGGGGGTCACCGATACCCGCGTATTCAGCTTTGCAAAGATCACGAACAGCGGCTCCGCCCCGGAGGCTTCCCTGTTTGAATTTATCAAGATCACGCCCTATACCTTGAACCCCGAGTGGGGGACGGACGTATTCACTTACGACGGAGAAGAGCATAAACTCGATCCCACCGTGCAGAACGGCTCGGGCGAAGGGCAGAAATTCTTCGACGACGATGTCACGTTCGATCTCGAGAATGTCCTCGGGAAGAACGCGGGAAGCTACACCGAGAAGATCAAGGGGCTCTTGGGTGATGACGCGGATAACTATGTCGTAGCGGAAGGAAAGAAAGAGCGTTCCTTCACTATTTCGCCCAAGAATTTGACGATTGTCGCCATGCAGCAGTCCGCCCAATATGACGGTGAAGACGCGACGGATAAATTCATTCCCACCAATAAAGGCGACACGGACGTCAGCGCCTACACCTTTGTCGTACAGCCCGCGGACGGCGAGAAGGTAGAGATCACGCTCGCCCTTGTGGATGGTGCAGATAAAGTTATCCACGCGGGTTCTTATAACGTAAAGGTGGAGACGTGGACCGTTTCTGGCGACCATATCGACCCGAACGCCGAGATCGCCAAGAATAACTACACTGTTGAGATCGTCGGTCAGGACGGCGAGGGCTACTATTCCGCATTCACGATCACGCCCGTACAGCTCAATATCACCCTCTCGGGGCATTCGAACACTTACGGCGACAAACACGCCCTCAACGATAGCGAATATTGGGAGAACGGCAAATCGAATCAGGCGCACGGGTTTACCTTCAACTCTACCGACCTTCTCGAAGCAGACGAGGGACGGGTGCGCGTTGCCCTCTACTATGAAGTGGGCGAGGAAAAGCGCTATGTGTACGGCGAAGGCGACGACTTCGACGACGTCGGGACCTACTCCATCAAGGCCGAACTTTGGTATTTGAAAGACGGTGCGACGCCCGACCTTCTCAATAAAGACAATTGGCAGATAGCGGACGGCACCGAGGACTACACCCTCAACTCCGCCTTCGTCCCGCAGCAGCTTACGATCACCCAGCGCGAGGCGACCATCACCGTAAAACAGCACATCGTGACTTACGGCGACGTAAAGCAAGATACCCTTGCGGCTACGCTTGCAACGGCGGCGGGCGCGGCCGTCTCGTTCGCGGGTTTCCTCGGCGGCGAAGAACCCACCGTCACCTTAACGATAGGCAGTGCGGCATATACGGCGGGCTATCTGAATGCGGGCGAATACACCTACTCCGCTTCCTACACCGAAAACAAGAATTACGCCATTACCGTCGTCACGGAAGAGAAATTCGTCGTCAATAAACTTTCGCTCGAACTTACGGTAAATGTCGGCAGCAATTCCCGCACGACGACCTACGGCGATACGCCTTACTTCGAGGGCATCGAAGCAACGCCCACGGGAGAAAAGACTTTCCCCGACGGCGACGCCCACACGTTCTCCTTCTACCTTTCGGATAGCCCGAACGGCACGAAGGTCGAAAAGCCCGTCATCACCGAAGAGAATAACGGCAAGTACTATCTCTGCGTGGAGATCGCGGATAACCCCAACTATGCCTTCACCTTCAGCGGCGAACCCGTCAAGTGGACGATCACGGCAAGAAGTATCACCGTCACACTCGGGAGCGACGGCACCTCCGTCTACGGCACGGAACCCGAACTCTCCGCGATTTCCAAAGAATGTCCTACCGGCCTTGTCGCGGGCGACAACGTGGAGGGCCTCGGCATCACGCTTAAAATCAGTGAGGAAAAGAGGGGCACATATTACGGCGCGGGCGACTATCACCTCACGGGCGAATGGACCAACCGCAATTACGAAATTACCTTCACGGGCGGCGACTATAAGATCACGAAGAAGGCGATCACCGTTTCCGCCGACGACCTCACCCTCGAATACGGCGAGGTGCCGGACGAGGATTACAACAAATTCACCGTTTCGGGCGCCCTCGTCGACGGCGACGATCCCTCCGAGCTTGGCGTAACCCTCACGATCTCGCGGACGAAGATCGACGGGAGTGCGCAAGAACCGCAATGGAATGTCGGCAAATATCCCATTATGGGGAAGGGCGATTCCGCGAATTACGACGTTACGGTCACGCAGGGGACGCTTGAAATTACCCCGCGCGACCTCCTCATCTACATTTCCGATGCGGGTACGCCCTACGGCGCAACGATCATCGGCGACAGAGACCTTGAGGAATACGCGCAAGTCATGAGTACCTCGTCCCTCGCTTCGTGGGATCGGGAGAGTTCTTTCTTCGATTTGGGAATTACCTTTAGGGTGATCGGTGCGAACGGCAACCCCGTCGCGGTCGGCACGTATGCCATCCAGGGAACGAGTATCAGCGAAAACTACAAAGTCGTATTTGTCGGCGCATACAAGGGGACCCTTGCCGACACGGGTACGGCGGGGCAGTATAACGTTTCCGTACTCACGGGCGTTGTCATCCGTCTCGGCAGTTTCAGCGATGAATACGGTTCCTCCAACCCCGCCCTCGATAGCGACAGGTGGTGGAAGGAAGGCGGCGGGCGGATCATTTATCCCGCCAATTCGGGGGTTACGGAGATCTCCGACGAGTTCCTCAATATCAAGCTCTCAATCGACAGAGACCCCAAAGGCGCAGGTGTTTACACCGTAAAGGTGTTAAGCGCAAGCGAGAATATCGGCTATTCTTCGATGGACGGCACCTATACCATCACGCCCAAGCCGATTACGGTGACGATTGAAAATGTCACGCAGGTGTACGGTGCGGGAAAAGACGCCGAACTCACTTGGAGCGTGGAGACGGGCGACCTCGTGAACAGCGAAGACAAGAGCGTTCTCGGTATCGAACTTACCCGTGCGCCCGGAAGCGACGTCGGCAGCTATGCAATCAGCGGCACGGCGACGACGACCAACTACACCGTCACCTTCAAGCGGGAAGGCGGCGACGAAAACACGGGCGTCTATGAGATCACGCCCCGCCCCGTCACGGTCACCGTGAAGAAGGCACAGAGCGCGTACGGCGACCCGCTCACGATCAGCGACGGCTACGCCACCCCCGCACAGTACACGGTGGAGGCGTTCAACGAGGGGGCGAACACGGGTCTCGTTGAGGGCGATTCCCTCCGCGTGCAGCTCAAAGTTCTCAATATTTCCGACCCCATTCCTGCATTTTACGAAATTGTGGCGAAGGGGGACAACAGAAACTACACCTTCACCTTCAAGATGCAGGACGGGAGCGACGTCGGGAACTCCGATGCGGGAGACGGCTTCTTCCACTTCGGCGGAAATACGGGCTACGAGATCACCAAGCGCACGGTACAGCTTGCCATCACGTCCACCTCGAGTTACTACGGCGAGGAGGGGGCGAAGCTCGAAGTTTCGCTTGCCTCGGGGTATTCGCTTGCAGCGGCAGACAGGGAGGCGGCAGAAGACCTTGTAGCATTCTTCGGCTTAAAACTTGCTGTTTATAATCACGAAACTCCCGCCGAAAAGATCAGCGAACTCGTTGCGGGCGTCTATGAGATCGCGGCGAACCCGAGGGGGTACCAGCCCGAAGCGCTCGGTACCAACGCCAAGTATTACACGCTCACCTTTGTTCCCGGTGTATACACCGTATTGCAGCTCTCCGACGTGGTCGTTCAGCTCAACACTGCCGACCTTACGGCGGCTTACGGCGATATCGGGGCGAGCGAAAAACTTGCGGCGCTCAATTCGCTCTCGGGCAAATACACCGTGACCCGCAACGGCGATACGGAGACGTGGACGGTTACCGCGGCGGAGGACTTCGGCGCGGGCGAGTTCAACGGCAGTCTCGTTACGGGTTGGCTCGAAAAGCTCCTCACCGTGAAGTACGAGGGCGAAAATCGCGACGCTTGGGCGGCGCTCAAGACGTTCACCCTCGAACTCGAAGTGAATATCGCCGCGACGAATTGGTACGGCGGAAATGAAAATCACTACTATCTCGGCGTGGGTACCTACGCAATAAGCGGTACGGTTCAGGAGAACTCCCTTGTCGTGAGAGTACTTCCCGGGACGCTGCGCGTAACGCCGAAAGAAATCACCGTAAAGACGCCGAGCGTCGGCATGGGTACGGAAAAAGACGCATTCCTCTACTACGGCGATGACGACCGCGCCATCCCCGCAGTGACCAAAGAAATGGTAGAGGGTCTCCTCGAGGGCGACTATCTGGTGACGACGGAAGGCATGGTCGGGCTCGATATCGTGTTCTCCCGCGCGGCGGGCACGGATGCGGGCGAGTACCCGATCACGGGTTCCTACAATGCCAATCAGCTCAACTACACCGTAACCTTCGGGAAGGGCACCTACAAGATAAGCCCCCGCAAGGTGACGGTTGAGATCACCGCGGAGAAGCAAGTTTACGGCGACTATCTTTACAGCGGCGGCGCCATTCTCACCCCCTCGTGGACGGCGCCCCTCTCCGCGGGCGACGTGTTCACCATGACGTTCGAACTCACAGACGCGGAAGGTAAGATGACCAACTCCCGCTATCTCGACGCGGGCAAGTACACCGTGCAGTTCACGTTTGCGGCGGGCGAAGGCTCCAAGGAGACGAACTACGAGTTCACCTTCAAATACACCCTCGGCGGCGAGAACCGCAATATTTCGGCGGACACGGGCGCCCTCACGGGTACCGTTGCAGAAGGCTACGAAGTCGTAAAGCGTTCGGTCCGCGTCAGCTTCCCCGACGTCACCCGTCCTTACGGCACGGTTACGGCGGTCGCGGATGCCTATGCCTTCCTCAATAATACAAGCGCTTGGCTCGTGACGGGGCTTGCGGACAATGGGGACATTGGCGATATCTTCGGAGAGGACGCGAGCGTGTTCTCCGTCAACTTCAACGTTGCGAGCGGCTGGGTGCCCGTCGGGCAGTACGATATCAGCTTCATAGGTAAGAGCAGCGATAACTACACCGTCTCCTTCGAGGGTTCGCCCAAGTTTATCGTCGAGAAGACCGCGGTCACCTTCCGCATTTCGAGCATGGCGGATAAGACGTACGGCGACGAGGTGGATAACCTCGCAACGGTCTGGACGACTGTGAACACCGCCCACGACGGCACAAACGGTTACAAAGTGGCCGAAGGCGCGAACAACGTCGTCGAGTTCTACTATGGGAATGCGCTTCTCTTCACCGTCACCTTCCCCGATACGTTCGACTTTACGGACGAAACCGCCCTTGCAAACTTCATCAAGAGCCTTGCGGGCTTCTCCCTCTACTACACGCGTTCGACGACTTCGAACAGCCGCGCGCGGCCGCCGACGCCGTACTCTTTGAGAGAGGGCGAGACCGCAAGA
>CANRFW010000066.1 GCA_947630035.1 uncultured Clostridia bacterium
TTGCTGTGATAGGTGGGGAGTTAGCGGTGCCCTGTATCTGCAATCCGCTATAGCAGAGCCGAACGCTTTTCTCGGTGTGGTCTATGGAAGGCTGCACGCGATAAGGGATGTTGATAACAAGGTCTTATGCAACGCGCGTCCGCGAACCGTGTCAGGGTAGGGATACAGCAGCACTAAACGGAGCCGCGCGTGTGCCATGAGGTAGCTTTGCAGGAGCCGGCTGTCGCGTTACCGCTTCGGTGGACCGCAACAAAAAAAGCCCTCACAGTTTTTTTGAATACGGCGTCCCGCGGCTTTCGCGGGGCGTTTTTTACGGAAGGGGAAGGGGCAGCGGAAAAACCGCCGCCCCTTCCCCTTTCATGAAAAGAAGGTCAGGCCTCCGAAACGCCGTTCAGCGGCTTTACGGAGACATTGCTCCTCCAGAGGGTCTTTTCTCCGTAGGAGACGGAGAGGGCGATGAGGACGGAGGCGCCGTCCTCCGAGAGGGTGAACGCAAGCTCCGAGACCTTCAGGTTCCCGTAGGAGACGCCCGCAAAGAGCGTTTCGCTCTTCCTCCCCTCCCCCGTTCCGTAGAGGAGGACGATCTCCCCTTCCTTGACGCCGAAGGTGTACCCCGTGTTGTTTTTATCGAGGTCGAAGGTGACGTTCTTCTCCGCCCCGTCCACCTTCACGTTCTGTGCAAAGCGGAGCTGCCCCTGCAAATTATCGAGCGCCTCGCTGCCGAGGATCTCCGCCTGCGCTACCTCCTTCATCGTGACGCTCGTGCTTAAAACAGCCGACGTCATGACGGTCGCCATGATCGAGACAAACCCCAAAAGGAGGACCGCGATCAGCATCTCGGTGAGCGTAAAGCCCCGCTTAAAGCGTTGTTTTTTCACGGCGAGACCTCCTTATCCTTATAGACGGACATTCCGTCCTTGGTAAAGACGTCCACTTCGAAGGTGTTCCCGCCGCCCTCGGCGTTCTCCCCCGTGGGCGTGTAGGTGAGGTTGCCTTGGATGCTCTCCGCGTCGCCCGAATCGATCATCTCCTCGAGCTTGCCAACGGCGTCGTAAAACTTTTCGTCCGCCTCCCGCGCGGTCGTGTTGATCTTCATCGACGCCATATACATGGTGGCAAACAGTGCCGCGGAGAGGGCGATGATGAGGATGGCGACGAGGATCTCGACGAGCGTCTCCCCCTTCTTCGACCTTATTTTGCGTATCCCTTTCATGATTTCCCTCCCGTCGGGTCGCGCTCCACCGTGTAGCTTGCGCCCTCTGTATCAAATGTCATTTCCCGATGGTAAAAGCCGTCGTCACCGACCGTAAAATTGTTTTGGCCTTTGCCGTCGAAATGCGAGGTGACTTCGAGAGTCATCTGGTAGTCGTGGCTCTCTCCGTTCACCGCCCAAAGCCTGAAGTAGAAGGTGGATCCCGCAATGTTGTGAGAGACATACACCTGTCCCATGCCCACTGCCTCGGGTGCGGTGAGATAGAAATCGACATCCTTCGTATCTCCCGCAGCGCCGAGCGAGATATGCTTCAGATTGTATTGGAAGCGGGGATCGGAGAGAAAGAGCCCGTCCCCGTAGGGCGTCTCGAACGTCACATTGACCTCCCCCACGTTCTTGGGTTCCGACTGACCGACGGAGACACACTTGATGGTGAGGGACTCGAGCCTGTTCAAAATGATCTTCGCCGCCGATGCGACGGAGAGGTAGGCCTGCTGGTCGTCCTTCTCATGGGTGAACCGTCCCGCGTTGGAGGCCGCCATGGTGAGGGCGACCGTCCCCGAGAGGACGGCGAGGAAGAAGACGAGGATCGCGATGAGCATGGAGGCCCCGCGGCGGCAGGATAATTTCGAAAAGAGCTTCGTGTGTTTCATGCGTCCCCCTTTACTCCAAGGCGAAATTCGTGCCGTTCCATAGAATCTCCGGCGAAGAGGCGGGAAGTACGATCTCCTTGTATCCCACGACTTTTTTGAATTCCTCCTCGTTGACATAGATATCGTAGTAGAGGAAATTCACATCGCCCGTTCCGTGCTGCGCTTCCCCCTTGCGCACCTTGCCCTCTTCCACCGTATCGTCGAAATGGACATAGTACTTCGCATCCTTCTCGCCGTTTCCGAATTCGGGGAGGAGGTAGAAGCCGTAGTAGTCCCAGTTGAGGTAGGAGTTGCCGAGGTTGACGCCTTCGGGGGTGTAGCCGTACCCCTTTACGGGATTATACGAGGGGTCGTAGAAGGTAGCCGCCGTGAACCCGACTTGGCCGCCGCCGAGGACGGTGATCTTCGTCGCCCCTTCGACGCCCGCCCCGTAGTCTTCCGCGCCGTTCGCCCAATACGCCTTTCCGTTTTCATACAGCCCGTTTTCGTCGATCCAAGAGCCGTTCACGCCGATCCTGTCGCTCGTGATCGCAATGACCTGATTCGATCTGATCGTCCCCGTATCGACATATCTCCCGATCGGCGACGCCCGATGGTAGTACGCGCACCAATAGTTCCCGAATGTCTCCGAGAATGCGGACACCTTCATGAGGGGAGCATCGGTATCATTCTCGTACGCTTCGCACCAGTCCCCCCAGAATTCGTCGTTTCCGGCGGGCATGGGGAAGGGATAATCCGCTTCTTGGTCCCCGAGCGAATTATTCTCCCACCACCAGCGCGACGCACTCGTGGCAGCCTTCCATTTTCCCGCGGCGCCCGCGTTCAGCTTTTGGGAGAGCATCGCGGCCGAGCAGGGAATGCCGCTCTTCTCCTTGTTTTGGACGGACAGCGCGTCCCCCGTGCAGGTGAAGCGCGCGAGGATATTCGCCGTGACGGGGAGATCGAAGGCGGTCGTGTAGAGATAGAAGTTCTCCGTGTCTCCCTCAAACGTCCCGTAGGCGACGGGCGGGATCGCCTGCCACTCGACGGCGGAATAGCAGCCTGTGATCTGCGGTTTGTTGCCATCTATCTTTGCGACGAGCCCCGCGCCGACCCGCGTGAGCCGCTCGATGCGCCCCGCCGCAAAGCTGTTTTTTACCGTGAGTTTGCCGCCCGTTGCTTTGCCTTTTTCATCGATCCATCCGCCGACGGGGTCGCGCCAGACGAAAAATTTCCAATTACCGTTGAAGGTCCCCCCGACGAGCCCGCCCGAATAGTAGCCCGCGATCTGCCCCGCCGCATAGCTGTTATTGATGGAGACCTCGCCCATCGCAAGGCCCACAAGCCCGCCCGCATACAGGCATTCGCCGGGGCGCCAATAGAACTCGGTGCAGACGCTCGCCGAAGCGGCGCAGTTTTCAAAGGTCGTCGCCTTTCCGTCCTCGCCGATCGCAAGCCCCACGATCCCGCCCGTGACGTTGTTGCTGATGCGGGCGTCGGTGATATTCATCCGCGAACGCGGGGCGTTGGGACCGCTCCCGTTCTCGATATTCAACATCTCATCGGCGGCGACGTACACGCGAATGTTCGTGAACTTGCAGTTGACCGCAATGCCGACGAGCGCGCCCGAGACGGCAGCGTTGTAGCCCATGTCGAGCCCCGTGAGTTTGAGAGGGTCTTTTTCGTCCTCCTGTTTGAGGAAGCTCCGCGACGCGCCATTCCTGCGGACCCACGGGTCGACAATATCGACGTTTTCGAAGGTGGCCCCCTTCGCATAGTCGAAGAGGCCGCCCGGTTCGGAGTCGCGCCCGCCGCAATTCACGTTGACGATCCTGTAGTTGCCGCCCCCCTCTCCCACGGGTTTTTTCCCGAGAAGGTGAAATTCTCTTTGTTGCGGATATATATCTGCACGATGCTGCAGGTATCCCAGTTGGCGGCGTAACCCCATACCCCGCCCAGATCGGGTCTTTTCGCGAGAAGAGCATAGCGCACGTCGACGAGTTTATCGTAGAGCTGCTGCGAGGTGATATCGTGGCCGAGCTCCGCCCGATTGATGCTGTTATTCGTTTCAAACACATAGTTGAGATTGTTGAGGTCGCGCACGGAGGCGAGGACCACCTTTTGGGAATCCTCCGCAAGCGCGAAGAAGTAGGGCGAGATATATTCGGAAACTATCCCAAAGGGGATGAAGTTCTCGTCGTCGAAATCATAGAGATAGCAGCCCGCGGTCCCCTTCGCCTCATGCATCTTATCCGAGAGCACATGGAGCTCCACCCGAAGACTCATCGCCCGGTCCACGCCCACAAACTCCGTGGCGCCCGCACCGTCCGTGAGCCGATCGAGGATGCTATTGCCCTTTTGAATCTCTTCCTCCTTCTCCCAGAAGGTGAGGTAGGGATTGACCGACCTGTTGAACCAATTCTTGATCGTCTCCCGCGGGTAGAGGAGGTTTTCCGCCGCCGAGATGATCTGCGAATCGGTCTGATGGCGGAGATAGGGCTGCGCCATGCCGTAGCCCGCCTTGTCCGTGACCATGCTGTCGATCGCAAAGCGCAGCTTTCCGCCGTTCCTCTCGATCTTATCGATCGTGAGAGACCCGCGGTCGGGCTCGATATTGCCCGCTTTCTCCGTTTTATAGGTGCCCCCGAAGAACCCTTCGGCGTAGATCAGAACTTCGTCGTACTTCTTCCCGCCGTCCAAACTCGGGATATTGGCATAGATCTTGAGCCCGAGGTTCTTCCCGTAGAGGGAGGGATCGGGCACGCCCCGCATCTCGAGCTCGAGGAAGAGCTCGTCGTCGTACTTCCACGAGATGGTGAAGTTGGGGAGCCCGATATTCCGCTCGGGCGCGGGCACCCCTTCCCCGAGGTAGACGCCGATCTTCTTCTGCTCGAGGTAGGTCTCGCTCGCCTGCGGGGAGAGGAGATCGCCCGCATGCGTGAAGAGCCGCGCCGCCTCGTACTCGCTCTCGCCGTAAAAGACGTAGAGGACGTTCGCCGACTCGCTGTCGTACCCCACGACGATCTTCCCCTTCTCGAGAAGCTCGAGATCGGTGATCGCCCCCGAGAGGAGGTACTGCTTCCCGAGCGCCGCCTTCTTTGCCGCGTCCTCCCCCTCTTCGCAGGCGAAATTGCTCACGAAGAGGACCTCTTTCTGCTCCCCCGTGGTCTCGTCCGCGACGAACGTCTTTTTGGTAGCCGCCGTGCTTCCGAGGAAGTGATAGGAGGAGGACGTCCCCGTCCCCGCATTTTTCATGCCGTAGAGCTTGCTCTGCACGGCGACCGCGACGGCGCGGGCACTGTCGTTCAAAGCGGTCCGCTTGAGGCGCTCGGTTTGGGCAAGAAGATTGGGCGCGGCAATGCCGAGCAGCGTCGTCATAAGGGCTACGACGAGGAGAACCTCGATAAGGGTCGTTCCCCGCTTGTTTTTTAATTTTTTGATGGGACCCATGTGCGACCTCCGCCGTCTGCTTCCTCCCGCGCACCCGCGGGCGCGGACGGCAAAAGCACATAGATTACGCTAATCTATGTACACTTTCACAGCGTGCGGAAAGGACGGAGAAAATACGGCAAAATAGCGCCGTCTTTTTGAAAAAAGTGCGCGTATCTCTTGACTTTTCCCATAAGATAGGGTAGAATAGCAACGAAACGGTACATAGATTAGCGTAGTCTATGTACCTTTTTTTGCGGCAAAATCGCCGCTTTTTTGTTTCCTCTTCGCCCTCGGTTTCGGTTACCCTCTCGGCTCCCCCTCTTGGGGGAGCTGTCACGAAGTGACTGAGGGGGTTCGCTGCAAACCCCTATCCCCCCTGCGGATACTTCCCCCAAATGGGGGAAGCAAGAGTAGAAGGCGCCGCACTCCTCCACGTCACCCCGAGCCGCCCTATGCCACGTCACCCCGCCCCGCCCTATACTACGTCACCCCGAGCATAGTCGAGGGGGACGTGGTACAACCGCGTCATGTCTCGACGATGCTCGACATGACGTGGCGGGGCGTGGCGGGGCGCAGGCGTCCACCCCCCTATTCCGTAACAAAGATCCGCCCGAGTTTGTTCATCATCTCCGTCTTGTGTTCCATCAGCGAGTGGGCGTACCGCTTCAGCGTCCCCATGGGGTTCCTGTGCTCCAAAATCTCCGAAAGAGTCTTCACGTCCATCCCCACCTCCAAGGCCCTCGTCGCAAAGGTGTGGCGGAGGGAGTGAAACCCCCTGTGCGCAATGCCGAGCCGCTTGAGAAGGCGGGAGAACGTCCGCTGGTAGGTACGCACCTCCGCGCCGTACTCCGACCTCCCCTCCACGACATACTCTCCCGTCGCCGCCCGCTTCATCCCCCTGATGCACGAAAGAATTTGCTTCGGGAAGGGGATCGCCCGCTCCGAACTCAACGTCTTCGTCGCGTCGAGTACCTTCCGATACCGCCCGTCCACCCACATGTCATGGCAGGATTTCGAGACGGTCAACGTCCCCTTTTTCATGTCTACGTCCTCCCACGTGAGGGCGAGAAGTTCGCCGATGCGCAGCCCCGAATAGAGGCACAGTAAAATGCCGAGAAGGCGGGGCTGGTTGCTCGCGAGGATATACGTCTCGATCTTCTTCTGCTCCGCCTTGCTGAAGCATGTGACGCCGCCCGCACGCAGTCTGGGGCGGACGATCGCCTCCGAGTACTGCCGCTCGATCACGCCGAGAACGGCGCCCTTGCGCAGGGACGTCTTGAGGACGGCGACGATCCCGTTGACGCTGCCCGGCGAAAGCCCGCTCTCCGAAAGCGCCGAGGAAAACCTCTGGAGCCGCAACGCGGTGAGGGCGTTTACGTCGTACTCCCCGAGGGCGGGCAGGATATATTTCACGGCCTCTTTGCGATATTTTTTGTAAGTTCTCTCCGACGACGAACCCTTCACATACAGTTCCAACCATTCCTCCATCCACTCTCTGTATAACATTTGCGATCCTTCGACCTCCCGATAAAATATGACCCCATCCCCGTTTTTTTCATACCCCCATTTGATTATTTCCGAAAAAAGAAAGGGGGCGGTGCGCGCTCCCCGCTCCCTATCGCAATGATTGCGCGGCGGAATGTTCCGCTCCGCCCCGCCGTATTTTGTAATAGAATTTGCAAACTCATCGGGCGAGAAAACCGCCCCGCGGCAGAGGCCGCGGGGCGGTAAGAAAATCGGGATGCTCCTCCCGCGTTACTTCATGAATGCGAGAAATGCCTTGTAGTTGCTGTACACGTCTGCCTTGGAGACGACCTCCCACGGCGCGTGCATGGAGATGACGGGCACTCCCAAGTCCACCGTATCGATATTGAGGTTGGCGAGGAACTTCGCCACCGTGCCGCCGCCGCCCGCGTCCACCTTGCCGAGTTCGGCGGTCTGCCACACGACCCCCTCTTCCGCAAACATTTTGCGAACCTCTCCCACGAATTCCGCGGAGGCATCCGAAGAGCCGCTCTTGCCGCGCGAACCCGTAAACTTGCACATTGCCGTGCCGCAGGAGAGGATGGCGGAGTTGCTCTTTTCGTACACGCCCGCGAAGTTGGGGTCATACGCCGCCGTCACGTCCGAAGAGAGGCACTTGGAGGCAAAGCGCACCTTGCGGAAGTTGGCGCCGAGAGCGAGGGCGATCTCCTCCATGAGGTCCTCATACACCTTGCACTGCATGCCCGTGGTGCCTTCGCTGCCGATCTCCTCCTTGTCGACGAGCATCGCAAGCACGGTATGCTCCGTCTCATTGTCCGCAACCGCCGTGAGGGCGGGATAGGCGCACACCCTGTCGTCGTGCCCGTAGGCGCCGATGAGGGCGCGGTCCAGCCCCACGTCGCGGGCGGGGAAGGCGGGAACAGCGGAGAGTTCGGCGGAGAGGAAGTCCTCCTCCGTGATGCCGTATTTCTTATGGAGAAGGGAGAGAACGGAGAGCTTGATCTTTTCGGAGACGTCCTCGTCCTCATAGGGCAGCCCGCCGACCAGCACGTTGAGCTGTTCGCCCTCGATGATCTTCGCGGCCTTGCCCCCCATCTGCTCGTTGCCGAGGTGGGGAAGAAGATCGGTAATGTAGAATACGGGGTCCGTCGGCTCCTCGCCGATGCGGATCTCCGCCTTGGTGCCGTCTTTGAGGACTACGGCGCCGTGCAGGGCGAGGGGGATCGCCGTCCATTGATACTTTTTGATGCCGCCGTAGTAGTGGGTCTTGAAGAACGCCATGCCGCCGTCCTCATAGAGGGGGACCTGCTTGAGGTCGATGCGGGGAGCATCGATATGGGAGGCGATGACGCGGAAGCCGTCCGTCTCGGGGTCCTTCGTCCCCACGCGGAAGACGACGACCGACTTACCGCGGTTGACAAAGTATTTCTTATCCCCGGGCTGCAGTTTATCGCCGAAGCGGTACTCGGAGAAGCCGCGCTCTTTCGCATAGGCAACGGCGCATTCGCACGCCTCGCGCTCCGTTTTGGCGGAGTTGAGGAATTTCATGTAGCCCTTCGCATAATCGAAGATGGCCTTTTTCTCCGCGCTGTCCGCGATCTCGTAGTAGTTTTTCTTTTTGTAGGACAGCTCCTGCATGAGCTTTTGTCCCTTGCTCTGTTTTTTGTCCGACATAACATCCTCCGAATTTCAGGTTCGCCCTATTATACCACGGCGGCACGGAAAATGCAAGGGGTTTTGACCGCCATTCCTCGCGATCCGCCCGCCCGTTTTTCCCTCTCCTGCCTTGCCCATTCTTCCGCCGCCCCTTTGCCTTCCCGCTGGGGAGGAACCGCATACCCGCCCCCTCCGCGGGAGGGGGGTAGGGGGGTGGCGGCAATCGGGCATGCCCACCCCCGCCCCTGCGGGGCACCCCCTCCTGTGGAGGGGGCAAGAGAGCGGGCGGACCTGCGATCCTTGCCTTCCCCTCGAGTGCGACGCAGGACGCACGTCATGTTGAGTGTAGTCGAAACATGACGTGCGGTATACCGTCACCCCTCGACTGCGCTCGGGGTGACGTATTCCGACGGTTGCGCGCCGTGCCCCCTCCGTGGGAGGGGGGTAGGGGGGTGGGCGCGCCCCTCATACCGTCGCGGCTCTTGTGTACGTCATTCCGAACCGTCAGTGGCGCCCGCCCGCAAATTGCGGGCGGGCGCCACTGACGCGTGAGGAAACTCTT
>CANRFW010000067.1 GCA_947630035.1 uncultured Clostridia bacterium
CGGCCTTCGGTTCCCGCTTTGCGGGGGGCGCTTCGGGCGGCTCGGAGAAGATCGCCTCGTCGAACACGGGCTCCTCCTCGGGGTAATCGTAACTCTCCGCCTGCACGGGGACGGGCTGCGCGGGAGCGGGCGCCGCGGCGGGCGCAACCGTTTGTACGGCGGCGCGGGGCGCCCCGGCGAGCTGTCTCTCCAATTTCGCCACGCGGGCGAGGAGGGCATCGATATCGTAATCGGTCTCGGGGACGGCCGCACGCAGGATCGCCGTCTCGAGGGCGATGCGCGGGGACGCCGCAAACCGCAGTTCGTTCTCCGTTTTCGCGAGGATCTCGGTGGCGCGGAGGACCGTCTTCCCGTCGGCGCCGTCCGCCACCCGCTTGACTTCGAGGAAGAGTTCGCGGGGAAGGGAGAGGAGCTTTTCCGCCGTCGGGCAGGTCTTGACGACGGCAAGACGGTTGAGGAACTGCAGGAGATCGCGTAGAAGTACGCCGACCGCCTTCCCCTCGCCGAGGATCTTTTCGACGGAGCTTATCGCCTCTCCCCCGTTGCAATTTACGACCGCCTCGCCGAGGGCGCATACCTCCTTGAAGTCCGCCGCCCCGAGGACGGCGCTGACCCCCTCGTAGGTGAGTTCGCCCCCGTAGGCGATGCAGGTCTCCGCAATGGAGAGCATGTCTCTGTCGCTCCCCGCACCCGCACGGGCGATGGCGGAGACCGCCTCTGGTTCGTATTTCTTGCCGATCTCGTCGAGGACCCTCTTCAAATGCGCCTCGAGGTCCTCCTCGGGAATGAGCTTGAAGTCGAGCCGCATACAGCGGGAGAGAATGGTGGGCGGGATCTTGTGGGGTTCCGTCGTCGCGAGAATAAAGACGGCGTGGGCGGGCGGCTCCTCCAAAGTCTTCAGAAGGGCATTGAAGGCGCTGTCCGTGAGCATGTGAACTTCGTCCACAATGTAAACTTTATATTTGCCCTTGACGGGGGGATACTGCACCTTTTCGCGGAGATCGCGCATCTCGTTCACGCCGTTGTTGGAGGCGGCGTCGATCTCGGTGACGTCGAGACTCCCCTCCGCGAGGGCGAGACAGCTCGGGCACTTGCCGCACGGGGACCCGTCTAAGGGATGCTCGCAGTTGACGGCGCGCGCGAAGATGCGGGCGACGCTCGTCTTGCCCGTGCCGCGCGGCCCGCAGAAGAGATAGGCGTGGCCGATGGACCCCGTCTCGATCTGGTTTTTCAATACGCGGACGACGTGTTCCTGCCGCACGATCCCCCCGAAGCCCTCGGGGCGGAATCTGCGATAGAGGGATGTGAACATAGCTCCTCCTTACGGTTTTTCGGTGTACGCCGAAGCAAGTTTCCGCTTGGCGCGGGCGAGGGCGTTGTCGACGCTCTTCAGAGGTTTGCCCGTCGCCTCGCATATCTGGGCGTACTTCATCCCCTCGAGATAGAGGGTGACGACGCGGTATTCGAAGTCGGAAAGCACCTTGAGAAGTTTTTCGCGGAACTCGGCGAGGGACTCCCCGTCGAGAAGAAAGTCCTCCGGGGTATCTCCGCCGACGATGGAATCGGGGTCTTCGAGGACGTCCTCTTTGTGCCGCCCCGCCGAGCGAAGCACGCCGACGATCCGCCGCGTCACGCAGAGGTAGGCGAAGTTTTTGAACTTCTTCCCCGCCGCGGGAGAGTAGTCGCCGATCGCCTTGTAGAGGCCGATCATCCCCTCCTGCGCGAGATCGTCCACCTCCGCCCCCGCGAGAAAATACTTGCGGGCACAGGCGCGGACCCCGTCTTTATAGCGGCGCATGAGTTCTTCCGCCGCCGAGGTATCTCCCCCCTGCGCACGGGCGACGAGCGCCTCGTCTTCCTCACGAAATCCTTGCACGGACCACCTCGTATACCGCGATCCCCAGCGCAACCGACGCGTTGAGGGAATTGACTTTGCCGAAGAGAGGGATGGAGAGCGTCTTATCGCACTTCTCCCGCGTGAGACGCTTCACGCCCCCGTCCTCCCCGCCCACGACGATCGCCACCTTTCCCGTGAGCTTTTCCTTATAGATACTCTCGCCGTCCGCCTCGAGCGCGTACACCCAATAGCCCATCTTCTTCA
Source organism: uncultured Clostridia bacterium (assembly GCA_947630035.1). GTDB lineage: Bacteria > Bacillota > Clostridia > Christensenellales > Borkfalkiaceae > Gallimonas. The sequence goes on from CANRFW010000067.1 coordinate 2,102, forward strand.
GCTCGTCCACCGCATAGTTGATGGATGGGACTTTGGCGACTTTGATATGCTCCGCCGCCCCCGCCGAGATGCGGATGACGGCCTCCGTGACGGAGGCGCCCTTCGCCTTGGGGATGACGACCCCCTCCGCACCCGCGCACTCCGCAACGCGGAGGATGGAGCCCAAATTGTGGACATCCTCCACCCCGTCGCAGAGGACGACGAGGGCATTCTCTCCCCCGCAAAGTTCCCCGAGATCGGAATAGACGAAGTCCGTCGTATAGGCAATGACCCCTTGGTGGCGCCCGTCGGGGCTCTCCCTGTCGAGGACGGCGCGGTCCACAAACTGCACGCGCACTCCCCTCTTTCTCGCCTCGGCGAAGATCTTGCCGAGGATGCCCTGTCCCCCCTTTTCGAGGAGGATCTTCTCTATGGTTTTCTCCGTTTTGAGGAGTTCCGATACGGCATTCCTGCCCTCTGTTTTCATGTTTCTTCCTCCGCACGGGCGAGCAGCTCCTCCGCCCGCGCCGACTGCCCCGTGAGATAGAGATAGCCGAAGAGCGCCTCGAACCCCGTGGAACGGACGTACTCCGCGACCGTGGCGTTCTTGCTCTTCGTCGGCTTCTTCGCATTCCTCCCGCGGCGGTAGATCTCCTCCTCTTCCCCGGTGAGGAGGGGAAGGATGCGCCCCGCGAGTTCGCTCTGCCCGTGTGCGGAGACGACCTGCGAGGTCATGCGGTTGAGTTCCCCCGTTTTAAGCCCCGTCCCGCGGGCGAGGTTTTCGCGGACGGCGAGCGTGTAGACGGCGTCCCCCACAAAGGCAAGCACCACGGGATTCATCTGCTTTGCGCGTTCCCGCGCCATCGGGTCCTTGATCTCAAACATCCCACACCTCGCGCCTTAGACCGTAATTATATACTATTATAACATACTCCCGCCCGAAAGACAAGCGTTCGCGCAAAATTGGCGGGGAGAACCCCGTGAAAAAAGTTGCTTTTCCCAAAAAAAAGACTATAATAAAGAGCCGTGCGGTGCGGAACGGACCGCACGAGGAAGTTATCCATGGAAGCCTTCGAAGTTCTCCTCCCCCTTGCCCTCATCCTCCTTCTCTCCAAACTCATGGGGATGGGCGCCCACAAGATCGGCATGCCCGCCGTCATCGGCATGCTCGTCGCGGGCGTCCTCATCGGGCTTCTCTCCTATATCCCGTGGCAGCCCCTGCACGAGGCGTTCTTCGGCGAAGACGTGAAATTCGCCCTCGACGTCATGGGAAAAATCGGCGTCGTCCTCATCATGTTCTCCACGGGGCTCGGCACCGACCTCAAAAAATTGAAACAAACGGGGGCGGCTTCCGTCGTCATCACCGTGATGGGCGTCATCGTGCCCATGGGGCTTGGCGCCCTCGTCGCCTACCTCTTCTTCCCCTCGGCGGGCGCTCTCTCCGTTCTCTTTTACGGGGCCATTCTTACGGCGACCTCCGTCTCCGTCACCGTCGCCGTCTTAAAGGAACTCGGCAAACTCGACAGCAAGGTGGGGACCTCCATCGTCGCCGCAGCAGTTTTGGACGACGTGATCGGCATCGTCCTCCTCTCCATCCTCACGGGCTTCTCCTCGGGCAAAGGCGGCGAGGTCGGCTGGAGCTGGTTCCGCCCCAATGCCGCGATGGTGACCATCAAGATCGTTGCCTTCTTTGCCGTTGCGATCGCCCTCGGCGTGGGGCTGAGGAAGCTCTTCGACCTCATGGAGCGCAAGGCTCCCCACAACAGAAGGGTGCCCATCATCTCCCTCGCCGCCTGCTTTGTGTATGCCTACACCGCCGAAAAGCTCTTCGGCGTCGCCGATATCACGGGGGCGTACGTCGCGGGGATCCTCCTCGGGGGCACCCTCTCGGAGACGCCCTACGTCGAGAACAAGGTGGACACGATGGGCTACCTCTTCTTCTCCCCCATCTTCTTCGCGACCATCGGCATGAACCTCGACTTCAGCGGATTGACCCCCTCCTTCCTCGCCTTCGGGTTCTGCTTTGTCGTCGCGGGGCTGCTCGGGAAATTCCTCGGGTGCGGCGCGGGGGCGAAGATGTGCAAATTCAATTGGCGGGAGAGCGCGAACGTGGGGCTCGGGATGATGGTCCGCGCCGAGGTCATCCTCATCTGCGCACAGAAGGGGATCGATGCGACGGTGGGCGGCGTGCCCCTCGTAAGCCCCCTCATCATGCCCTTCGTCTTCCTCATCATCCTCATCTCCTCCGTGCTGACTCCCGTCCTCCTCAAAGTCTCCTACGGGCGTGCGGACAAGAAAAAGAAGGAGCGCAATCCCGAGGCGCAGGCTTAGCGCACTGTTTTATGCTCCTCTTTATGCTCCGTTTTATGCTCCGCCCTCGGGCGGATTTTTTTTACGCAAAGGAGAAGGCACCCCCCGCCTTTTCTTGCTTCCCCCGTTTGGGGGAAGTACCCCGAAGGGGGGATAGGGGTTGACTGCGAACCCCTTCAGTCACTGCGTGACAGCTCCCCCAAAAGGGGGAGCCGAGAGAGCGGGGCACGAACCCCCTCAGTCACGCCAAAGGACGGCGTGACAGCTCCCCCAAAAGGGGGAGCCGAGAGAGCGGGGCGCGGCATTCCTTTTTTTACGTCATTCCGAACCGCCCTTGCCGCCCGCCCGCATTTGCGGGCGGGCGGCAAGGGCGCGTGAGGAACCTCGCCCTTCCGTAAGCAACACAAGCGCATGGGGTCTCGCCCTTCCGTAAGCAACACAAGCACATGAAACCTCGCCCTTCCGGAAAGGGTTGCAATTTTGCGCGGAACGTGGTACAATACTCCAAAAGGAGAAAACCATGCAATATCGCAATCTCGGAAATCACGGTCTCAAAGTCTCGGAGATCGCCCTCGGCAGCTGGGTCACCGACCTCTCGGGCGGCAGCGCGAAAGAAATCGCCCGCAAGACGGTAAACACCGCCTTCGACCTCGGCGTCAACTTCTTCGACTGTGCCGACGCCTATTCGGGCGGGGAGGCGGAGCGCTTCCTCGGCGAGGTCCTCGGCGAACACGCACGGCGGGAGTTCGTCGTCTCCACCAAGGTGTTCTTCCCCATGGGGCCGGGCGCCAACGACTGGGGCCTCTCCCGCAAGCATATCGTCGACCAGCTCGACCGTTCACTCAAAAATTTGAAACTTGACTATGTGGACCTCTATTTCTGCCACCGTTTCGACCCGTCCACCCCCATCGAGGAGACCCTCGAGGTGCTTTCGGACATGGTGAAGGCGGGCAAGATCTTGTATTACGGGGTGTCGGAGTGGTCCCCCGTGCAGCTCACGGAGGCCATCCACCTCGCCAAGGAGAACGGGCTGCGGGGACCTGCCGTCGTCCAACCCCAATACAACATGGCGGACAGGTACATTGAGGACGAGATCCTCGGCATCTGCAAAAAATACGGGCTTGGCGTGACCCCCTTCTCCCCTCTCGCGCAGGGGCTTCTCACGGGGAAATACCGCAAGGGCGCACCCCTCCCCGAAGGCTCGCGGGCGACGTGGCAGGCGGACAGACAGATCAACCGCCTCCTCACCGAGGACAATCTCGAAAAGGTGGAAAAACTTCTGAAGGTGGCGGAGGGGCTTGGAGTCCCCCTCTCCGTGCTTGCCCTCGCGTGGATCTTGCGGAGGACGGAGATCTCCTCCGTGATCACGGGCGCCTCCAAACCCGAACAGCTCCGCACCAATGCCGCCGCAAGCGGGCTTACCGTCCCGCCCGACGCGCTCGATGAGATCGAGAAGATCCTCGATTATCGGCCCTTCGTGCGGAGAGTGGGATAATGTTATAAAGACAGAGCGTGCGCCGCGGCGATGCCGCGGCGCATTTTTTCACTCCACTGTGACGGATTTCGCGAGGTTGCGGGGTTTATCGGGGTCGTTCCCGCAGGCGAGAGCCGTGTAATAGGCGAGCATCTGCAGGGGGATGGCCGTGAGGGCGGGCGAATACAGCTCCTCACAGGGAGGCAGGAGGACGGCGTCCGCGATCCCTTCGCGCCCCGAAAGAGAGGCAAGCGTTGTGATAAGATAGACGCCCGCCCCCCTTGCGCGCACTTCGGAGACGGCGTTCATCGTCTTCTCCGCAAGCGCCTCGGAGGTTACGATCGCGACGACGGGGGTCCGCCCGTCCACGAGGGCGAGGGTGCCGTGCTTCAGCTCCCCCGCCGCGTACCCCTCGCTCGGGAGGTAGGAAATTTCCTTGAGTTTGAGACTCCCCTCGAGGGCGGCGCAGTAGTCCGCCCCCCGCCCGATGAAATACACGCTCCGCGCGGCGGCAAAGCGGGCGGCCCATCCTTGTACCTTTTCGGAGAGGGCGAGCGCCTCCTCCGCCTCCTTTGCAAGGGAAAAGTAGGGGGCCGCTGTTCCCCTCGCCGCAGCGAGCGCCCGCAGAACGGAATAGAGCGCCGCGAGCTGGGCGTGAAAGGATTTAGTGGCGGCGACGGCGCGCTCCGCGCCCGCCCGCGTGGGGAGGACGAAGTCCGCCATCCTCGCAAGGGAGGAGTGGGCGACGTTGACGACGGCGGCGACCTTTGCCCCCTTCTCCCGCGCGCAGAGGGCTGCGGCGAGGGTATCCGCCGTCTCCCCGCTCTGGCTCACCGCAAGGCAAAGGGTGTTTTTCGGGACGATGGGATCGCGGTAGCGGTATTCCCCCGCCGTCGTGACCTCCACGGGGATGCGGCACAATTTTTCGGCGGCGTACTCGAAGCAGAGCGCGGCATGATAGGCCGTCCCGCAGGCGACAATTTGGATATACTCTGCGTGACATAGTACTTCGTAAAACCCCGAAAAATCCCCTATATTTCCGATTTCGAGGCAAGAATTTTCCAATGCAAGGGGAATTTCCGCCATTTCCTTGCGCATGTAGTGGCGGTAGCCGCCGAGCGCGCCGTCCTCCTCTTTGGCGGAAAATACAACCTTTTCCCCCTCTTTGGGTTGAAGCCCGGCGTCGAAGACGGTGAAGTTTTCCCCATTCAAAAGGGCGAAGTCGCCGTCCGAAAGCACGCATGCCGCGGAGCAGGCGGGGAGCGCCGCAAGGTCGCTCGCGGCGTAACACCCGTCCTCCCCCCTCCCCACGATGAGGGGGCTTTTCATGCGGGCGCACACGATCTCCCGCCTATCCTTCGCGAGGACGGCGAGGGCGTAGGAGCCGACAAGGCGGGCGCACCCCTCTTTGACGGCGGCAAGGAGGTCGCCGCGGTATGCCCGCGCGATGAGGTGGGCGATGACCTCGCTGTCCGTCTCCGAAAAAAATTTCTCCCCCCTCTCCATGCACTCCCGCCTGAGTTCGTGCGCGTTCTCGACGATGCCGTTGTGGACGAGGGCGATCGCGCCGCAGACGTGGGGATGGGCGTTCTCCGCCGTGGGGGCGCCGTGGGTCGCCCAGCGGGTGTGTCCGATGCCGCAGTTCCCGTAAACATTTGCGGAGAGGGCGTCCACCCGCCCCGCCCTCTTCTCGACGGCAAGCCCCCTATCCCCGAGGACGGCGATGCCCGCCGAGTCGTACCCGCGGTATTCGAGCTTTTTCAAGCCCTCTTTGAGGAGGGGCGCCGCCTGCTTTTTGCCGATATAGCCTACGATTCCGCACATACTCCCCCCTCCGCTGCCCGCAGTGCCGCCGCGATGCGTTCCGCGCAATGCTCGCACAGGGCGCCGTCTTCCCCCTCGGCGAGGACGCGGACGACGGGTTCCGTCCCCGAGACACGGAGATACACCCTGCCCCCTTTGAGGCGCTCTTCCGCATCCTCCACGGCGCGGCGCACCTCCTCCGTGCCGAGCGCTCTCGCCCCGTCCGCGACCCGCACGTTCCTCCGCACCTGCACGTCCCGCACGAGCCCCTCCGTGAGACAGGAGAAGGGGCACTTGCTCTCGACGAGGGTCTCCGCCACTTTCAGCGCGGTGAGGATGCCGTCCCCCGTCTGCGCGTATTTGCGGAAGAGGATGTGCCCCGACCGTTCCCCGCCGAGATACAGCCCCCGCCGCACCAGCTCTTCGTACACGAAGCGGTCCCCGACTTCGGTGCGCACGCACCCGATGCCGCGGCGGGCGAGGGAGCGGTCCAGCCCCAAATTGCTCTCGACGGTCGCAACGATTGCCCCGCCGTCGAGTTCCCCTCTCTCCTTCATCGAGCGGGCGCAGAGGTAGAGGATGCCGTCGCCGTCCACCAGATTGCCATGTTCGTCCACACACAGGCACCGGTCCGCGTCCCCGTCAAAGGCAAAGCCCGCGTCCAGCCCCCGCCCGCGCACAAAATTCTGAAGATGGGAGATACAGGTGGAGCCGCAGCCGCGGTTGACGTTCGTGCCGTCGGGGGAGACCCCCGTCGCCTCCACCTCCGCGCCGAGGGCGTCGAACACCGTCTTAGCGATGGCATACGCGCTCCCGTTGGCGCAGTCAAGCCCCACCCGCAGTCCGCGAAAGGAGACGCGCGGGAGGGACAGAAGGTAGGCGAGATAGCGGTTGCGCCCGGCGACGTAGTCCACCGTGCGGCCGACGCGGTCGTCCGTCGCAAAGGGAAGGGCGCCGCCGTCGAGGAAGGTCTCGAGGAGGGAAATCACCTCCTCCCCGAGCTTCTCCCCCCTGCCGTTCAGAAGTTTTACGCCGTTGTCCGAAAAGGGGTTATGGCTCGCCGAGATCATCACGCCGCAGTCGAAATGCTCCGTCCGCGTGACGAAGGAGACGGAGGGCGTGGTGGTGACGTGCAGAAGGCAGACGTCCGCGCCCGACGCCGTGGCGCCTGCCGCGAGCGCGTATTCGAGGGTGTAGGAGGAGAGGCGGGTATCCTTGCCGACGACGATCCGCGCCCGCTCCCCCCT
>CANRFW010000068.1 GCA_947630035.1 uncultured Clostridia bacterium
ATGACGGTGCCGCCCGTGAGGGTCGCGATATCCTCGAGCATCGCCTTTCTCCTGTCGCCGAAGCCGGGGGCCTTCACCGCAACGCAGTTGAAAACACCCTTGAGTTTGTTGACGATGAGTGCGGCGAGCGCGTCGCCCTCGACGTCTTCCGCGATGATGAGGAGCCTTGCACCCTGCTGGGCGAGGGGCTCGACGATGGGCAGGATCTCCTGCAAGTTGGAGATCTTCTTATCGGTGATGAGGATGTAGGGGCTGTCGAGAACGGCTTCCATCTTGTCGGTATTGGTCACCATGTAGGCGGAAGCGTAGCCGCGGTCGAACTGCATGCCCTCGACGGTGGTGAGTTCCGTCGTCATGGACTTGCCCTCTTCCACGGTGATGACGCCGTCTTTGCCAACGATCTCCATCGCATTCGCGATGAGTTCGCCGACCGTCTCGTCGCCCGCGGAGATGGCGGCGACCTGCGAAATGGCTTTCTTGCCGTCCACCGTCTTGGAAATGGATTTGACCTGTTCGACGGCCGCTTCGACCGCCTTGTCGATGCCCTTTTTCAAAATGATGGGGTTGGCGCCCGCGGCGAGATTTTTGAGGCCCTCGCGGATGATCGCCTGTGCGAGGAGGACAGCCGTCGTCGTGCCGTCGCCCGCGACGTCGTTCGTCTTCGTCGAGACTTCCTTCACGAGCTGTGCGCCCATGTTCTCGAAGGGATCGGGCAGCTCTATCTCCTTGGCGATGGTCACGCCGTCGTTGGTGATGAGGGGAGCGCCGAACTTCTTATCGAGGACAACGTTCCTGCCCTTGGGGCCGAGAGTGATTTTGACCGTATCGGCGAGGACGTTCACGCCCGTCTCGAGCGCCTTTCTCGCCTCGTCTCCGTATTTGATTTGCTTTGCCATGATAGTTTCTCCTTATTTTATTCGACGATCGCCAGAATATCGGACTGTTTGATGATGGTGAACTCCTTGCCGTCCACCTTGAAATCGGTGCCCGCGTACTTGGAGCAGAGAACTTTCTCGCCGACTTTCACCTGCATTTTTACCTCTTTGCCGTCTACGATTCCGCCGGGGCCGACCGCGACGACGACGCACGTCTGGGGCTTTTCCTGTGCCGAGGAGGGGAGATAGAATCCGCTCTTCGTCTTTTCTTCGACGGTGACCGCTTCGACGACCACTTTGTCGAACAAGGGTTTGATATTCATGATTACCTCCGTTGATTTTGCTTCGCAGTTGTCTGCGTTCGTTCCTATCTATTATAAACGGAAAAAAGAGATTGTCAAACAGGATTGCGAAATTTTTTTGGGAAATTTTGTAAGATGGGAGGGCGTGCTTCGTTTTGTGGAAAGCCGTCTGCGGAACGGAGGGGAAAATCGCGTGGACGGAGGGGATTTTCCCGAAAATCCTTGCGCTTTTCGTCTCATTGTGATATAATCGGCAGTGGAGGAATAAATCATGGACAAGTGGGACGGCAGATTCATGGAGCTTACCGAACAGGTCGGCAGCTGGGCGAGCTGTCTGCGCCGCAAGGTGGGGGCGATCATCGTGCGCGACAACCGCGTGATGGCGACGGGCTACAACGGCGCTCCGGCGGGGATCGTCTCCTGCGTGGAGCGGGGCAAGTGCCTGCGCATCGAAAACAACATTCCGAGCGGGACGCGCGCGGAGATATGTTATGCCGCCCATGCCGAGCAGAACGCCATCATTCAGGCGGCGAAGTTCGGCGTGGAGATCGACGGCGCAACCCTCTACTGCACCCACCAGCCCTGCGTTATCTGTGCGAAGATGATCATCAACGCGGGGATCAAGCGGGTCGTCTATAAGGAAGGCTATCCCGACGAGTTCTCCATGCAGCTCTTCAAAGAGGCGGGCACCGCCGTGGAGAAGTTCGAGTAAGGTCCGGAGGAAAGGAATGGAACTTCATGCGCTTGTCTGCAAATGCTGCGGCGCACCGCTCGACGCGGACAGCGAGGTCGGGCGGGTCGTGCGCTGTAAATATTGCGGGACCTCCCTCGTGCTTTCGCGGGAGGAGCGGGCGCGCGTCTTCCTCGACCAGGGGGAACACGACCTCGACACCTGCCGTTTCGACGAGGCGTACGCCGCCTACCTTAAGGCCGCGGAACTCGACGCGGAGGAACCCGAGGCATACTTTGGCATGGCGCTTGCGACGTTTAAGGTACAATACCTGAAGGACGAGGCCGCCGAGCCGCCTTGTCTTCGCCCCGTCTGCCACGAGGTCGCCGAGAAATATATCTTTTCTGACAAGAATTACCTGCGCGCCTTGGAGCTTGCGACGGAGGAGCAGAAGGAAGTCTACAAGGAACGGGCGAGGGAGATCGAGCGCATCCGCCGCGAATTCCGCGCTTTGCGCCGCTCCGGCCCCGCCTACGACTGTTTCCTCTGCGCCAAAATTTCGGACGGCGCGGGGGGCACCACGCAGGACAGCCACGAGGCGCTTAAGATCTATAACCATCTCGTGAAGTGCGGCTACAGGCCCTTCTATTCGGAGGAGTGCGCGGCTTCGCGGACGGGGACGGACTACGAGGCCCTCATTCTCTATGCCCTGCACTCTTCCCCCTGCATGCTCATCGTCTGTTCGGACGAGGCATATTTGCAGACCAAGTGGGTCAAAAACGAATATACGCGCTTTCTCAAGATGATCTCCGACGAGGAGAAGGAGAGGAACGCGCTCGCCTTTGTCTACAGCGGGACGCCCGTCGAGCGGCTCCCGGGGCGAGAGGGCAGATTGCAGGGGATCGACCTGAAGAAGCCGGATGCGTACACCCGCATCCTCTCCTTTGTGGCACAGAACACCCCCGCGGCCCGCAGACGCCGCGAGGAAGAGGCCCGCGCGATGGAGGCGGAATTGCGCGATCTCCGCGAAAAAGTACAGCAGATCGAGGCGGAGCGCGCCGCCGCCGAAAAGCGGAGAGGGGACTTCCGCATACGCAACGGCACCCTCTACCGCTACGAGGGATCGGAGAGTTCGGTATCCGTTCCCGAGGGGGTGACGCACATCGGCGGGGAGGCGTTCGGCGGGAGCAAGACGATCACCGAAGTGAAGATCCCCGCATGGGTGGAGGAGATCGAGAGCAGCGCCTTCTTCGGGTGTAGCAACCTCGAATATCTCCGCGTTGAGGACGGCAACCCCCGCTATTGCAGCCGGGAGGGGATCCTCTACAACAGGGAACTCACCGAGGCGATCTACGTTCCCCGCGCCCTCAAGGGCACGGTAAACCTGCCGCAGGGGCTGTATGAAGTGCGCAACTACCTCTTCGAGCGGTGCCGCCTTCTGACGCAGGTCATCCTCCCGGACGGTATGAAGCGGATCGGCGAGGCGGCGTTCAAAGACTGCGTAAGCCTCAAGCGGATCGTGATCCCCGACAGTGTGCGTACCATTGAAAACGACGCCTTTGCGGGGTGCGTCAACCTCACCGAGGTGACGATGCCGCGCTTTCTCGCGGGGCTTCTCAACGGAAAACTGAAGGACTACTTCGGCTCCCGCTACACGGAGATCAAGTTCGACTTCACCATAAAATTCAAATTCGGCGGTTAAGGAGAAGACAATGGCAAATCCCATCGTAACATTCGAAATGGAGGACGGCAAGACGTTCAAGGCGGAACTTTATCCCGACCTTGCGCCCAACACCGTAAACAATTTTCTGTCCCTTGTAAAGAGCGGATTTTACAACGGCACCGTCTTTCACCGCGTGATCGCGGGCTTCATGATCCAGGGGGGAGACCCCACGGGGACGGGGATGGGCGGCCCCGGCTATCATATCAAGGGGGAATTCGGCGGAAACGGCGTGCCCAATCCGCTCAAACATACCCGCGGCGTCCTCTCCATGGCGAGGGCGCAGCACCCCGATTCGGCGGGTTCGCAGTTCTTCGTGATGCACGCCGACGCCTCCTATCTCGACGGGCAGTACGCCGCGTTCGGCAAGGTAACGGAGGGGATGGAGACGGTGGACGCGATCGCCTCTTGCCGCACCGACATGCGCGACAGGCCGCTTGCCCCGCAGCGGATGAAGCGGGTCACGGCGGAGACGTTCGGCACCGACTACCCTGCGCCCGTCAAGGCGTAACAAAGGAGAAATATGTCTGATAGGTCCATCTACGAAAACCCGCTCTGCACCCGCTATGCGAGCAGGGAGATGCTGGAAAACTTCGGGGACGAGAAGAGGTTCCGCCTTTGGCGGAAACTGTGGATCGCCCTTGCGGAGAGCGAAAAGGAACTCGGGCTTCCCATCACGGAGGAGCAGATTGAAGAACTCAAGGCGCATGCGGAGGATATCGACTACGAGCGCGCCGAGCGGTACGAGCGGGAGGTGCGGCACGACGTGATGGCGCACGTCAAGGCCTACGGAGACGTCGCCCCGCACGCAAAGGGCATTCTCCACCTCGGCGCGACGAGCTGCTTCGTCGACTGCAATTCGGAGATCATGATCTTAAAGGACGGGCTGGAGATATTGCTGAAGAAGCTCGTAAGCGTAATGGAGAAGCTGAAAAACTTCGCCCTCCGCTACAAGAGCCTGCCCACCCTCGGGTTTACCCACCTCCAACCCGCCCAACTCACGACGGTCGGGAAGCGGGCGACCCTGTGGCTGCAGGACCTTTTGCTCGATTACGAGAGCCTCACCGCCCTCCTTGCAAAAGTGCGCCTCCGCGGCGTAAAGGGGACGACGGGCACGCAGGCGAGCTTTTTGGACCTCTTCGACGGGGACGGGGAAAAGGTCAAGGAACTCGAAAAGAGAGTCGTCTCCAAACTCGGGTACGACAAGGTGTACGCCGTCACGGGGCAGACCTATCCCCGTAAATTCGACTACAATGTCCTCTGCGTTCTCTCGCAGATCGCCCAGAGCGCCTACAAATTCTCCAACGATATCCGCATTCTGCAGAACATGAAGGAGGTGGAGGAGCCGTTTGAAAAATCGCAGATCGGCTCTTCCGCGATGGCGTATAAGCGCAATCCCATGCGCTGCGAGCGGATGGGGAGCCTCTGCCGCTACATGCTCTCTCTGCCCGTGAACAGCGCGTTTACCGCGTCTACGCAGTGGTTCGAGCGCACTCTCGACGATTCGGCAAACCGCCGCATCGTCAACGCACAGGCATTTTTGACGGTGGACGCCGTCCTCAATCTCTATCTGAATGTGGCGGAGAATCTCGTCGTCTACGAAAAGACGATCGCAAAACATGTTGCCGCGGAGCTTCCCTTCATGGCGACGGAGAACATTCTCATGGAGTGCGTGAAGGCGGGGGGCGACAGGCAGGAACTGCACGAGCGCATCCGCGTCCTCTCGCAGGAGGCGGGCAGAGCGGTCAAGGAAGAGGGGAAGGAGAACGATCTCTTGGAGCGCATCGGAGCGGATCCTCTCTTTTCGGCGGTTCGCGAAAGGCTCGGGGGAATCGTCGACGCGAAGAAGTTCGTCGGCCGCGCACCGCAGCAGACGGAGGAGTTCATTGAGGGGGAGATCGTACCCATCCTCAAAAAACACGCCTCTCTCCTCGGCGAAAGAGGGGAAGTGCGCGTCTGAAATTTTGACGGAACCTCGGGGGAAAAGGGGAAGAAATCAAAATCAAGAGGTATTGGAATGAGAGTTTTGGTTACGGGCGGCGCGGGCTTCATCGGCTCGCACACGGTGGTGGAACTGCTGAACGAGGGGTTCGAAGTCGTCGTCATCGACAATTTGGAGAATGCGAGCCGCGAGGCCTTAAAGCGGGTGGAGAAGATCACGGGAAAGGAGATCTTCTTCTATGAGAATGACGTGCGCGACCGCGCGGCGCTCGAACTCATCTTTACGGCGCACAAGATCGATTGGGTCATCCACTTCGCGGGACTCAAAGCGGTCGGCGAGAGCGTGAAAAAGCCCCTCGAATATTACGACAACAACCTGATTTCCACCCTCGTCCTCCTCGAGACGATGCGCAAATTCGGCGTGAAGAACTTTGTGTTCTCCTCCTCCGCCACCGTTTACGGCAACCCCGAGCGGCTTCCTCTCGACGAGGAGTGCGCCGTCGGCGGGACGACCAATCCCTACGGCACGAGCAAATACATGCAGGAGCGCATTCTGTGCGATCTGTGCGCCTCCGATCCCGAGTGGAACGTGGCGCTTCTCCGCTACTTCAACCCTGTCGGTGCGCACGAGAGCGGGCTTATCGGGGAGGACCCGAAGGGGATCCCGAACAACCTCATGCCCTACGTCGCGCAGGTCGCGAGCGGGAAACTCAAGGAGATCGGCGTGTTCGGCAACGACTATCCCACGCCCGACGGCACGGGGGTGAGAGACTACATCCACGTCGTCGACCTCGCGAAGGGGCACGTTGCGGCGATCAAGGGGCTTGCGGAAAAGAAGGGCGCGCACATCTATAACCTCGGCACGGGCAACGGCTACAGCGTCCTCGACATGATCCACGCCTTCGAAAAGGCATGCGGAAAGAAACTGCCCTACTCCATAAAGCCCCGCCGCGCGGGGGACATTCCCGCCTGCTATGCGACGAGCAAAAAGGCGGAAGAGGAACTCGGATGGAGGGCGGAGTATGACCTCGAGAAGATGTGCCTCGACCAGTGGAATTGGCAGAAGAACAATCCGAACGGGTACGAAAATTAGAAAAAGCACGTTTTGCATAGTACTATGTCACGCATAATACGGGAAAAATGCGGCTTCTTGCCGCGTTTTTCCTCATAGCGGAGAGGGAAATGCGTAAACTTCCGTTATGGAATATCGGAAGGTATGCGTGGAGATCCTCGCGCGGTTTTCGCGCTACGGCGGGATCCGCCCCGTCGAGGTCGTGTGGGAAGACGGGCGCCGTTTTCCCGTCGATCGGTTGAAGTATGTGGAGCAGGCGCCCGCGCGGGTGAGTGCGATCCTGCCCGTCCGCTACACCTGCATGATGGGCGGAAGGGAGCGCAGGCTCTACTATGAGCCTGAAAAAGAGCGTTGGTTCGTGGAGGTAGAGGGGTGAAAACGGAGCGCTGCATCCTGCACAGCGATCTCAACAATTTTTATGCGTCCGTCGAAATGCTGCGGCACCCCGAACTGCGCGAGAAACCCCTCGCCGTCTGCGGGAGCAGCGAGGACCGCCACGGGGTGGTGCTTGCAAAGAACGGGCTTGCGAAGGCGATGGGGGTCAAGACGGGGGAGGTCTTCTGGCAGGCAAGGAAGAAGTGCCCGAACCTCGAGCGGGTCACCGCCGATTTTCCCGCCTATCTTCGCGTCTCGGAGAAGGTCCGCGCCGTCTACGACCGCTACACCGACCTCATCGAGCCGTTCGGGATAGACGAGTGCTGGTTAGACGTAACGGCGAGCCGCGCCCTCTTCGGGAGCGGGCGGGAGATCGCCGACGAGATCCGTGAGACGGTGAAGCGGGAGTTCGGGGTCACCGTAAGCGTAGGTGTGAGCTGGAACAAGATCTTCGCCAAGCTCGGCTCGGACATGAAAAAGCCGGACGCCGTCACCGAGATCACCCGCGAAAATTACCGCGAAACGGTGTGGCGGCTGCCCGCCTCCGACCTCCTTTTCGTGGGGGACGCAACGGCGAAGAAGCTCTCGTTCATGGGGATCTCCACCATCGGCGACCTCGCGAATGCGGAGGAAGACAGGCTCGTTTCCGAACTCGGCAAGTGGGGGAGCTACCTGCACCGCTACGCACGGGGGGAGGACGATTCGCCCGTCCGTCCCCGCGGGGAGACGAGGGAGGCGAAGAGCATCGGCAACAGCCTCACCTGCTACCGCGATCTCGTCGACGAGGACGAGGTCCGCATCCTCATGATCCTTCTTTCGGACAGCGTCGCCGCCCGCCTTTCGGAGACTGACCTCGGGCGGGCGCGGACCGTAAAAATAACGGTGACGGACAACGAACTGCGGCACTACGGCAAGCAGGGCAAGCTCGAGCGCCCCACCCGCAGCGGGAAGGAGATCGCCGACTGCGCGATGCGACTCTTCCGCGAAGTCTATCCGTGGCGGCTCCCCGTGCGCGCCGTGGGCGTTTCGGTGTGCGATTTTTCGCTCGGCGCCGAACAGCTCGACTTCTTTTGCGATTACCGCAAGGAGGAGCGGGAAGAGAAGCTCGACGCCGCCATTGCGAAATTGCGGGGGAAATACGGCAACCTCGCCGTGCAGCGGGGCACCGTATTGAAGGATAAACGCCTCGCGGAACTCGACGTGAAGGGCGCGCACATTATCCACCCCGAGGGCGGCTACGAGGGGAAATAACAGCCGCGGGGCCTCGGCCATGAGTACGTTCTACACACCATTTCTTGATATTCTTCTCGGACAGCCCGCCTGCGAATTTGAGATATTTCAGGCTGTTCGGCGTTGTCACCATGACGATCTTTGTTACGTCGTCCGCAAGCGTGATAAAGCCGCGCGCTTTCAGTTCCGCGAGCGTGATATTCTTATCTTTTATCCATTTTTGGAGTTTGGTCTTGAACGCGCACGACTTGAAAAACTTGTTTCGGAGAAGCACCATGTGTCTGCCTGCGTATTCCCCTGCAAACAGGCTCTCGTCCAAAAGGCTCTCTCCGTCCCATATATCGTTTGTGATTTGAGTTTGCTTTGTGTGCGCGGCGAGTTTCCCGTCCTCGATCTCTACGGATACGACTTCTTCCGTGAACGTGCTTTGATAGTCCGG
>CANRFW010000069.1 GCA_947630035.1 uncultured Clostridia bacterium
GGGACGGGCGGGGCCGCACGTCATGTTGAGCGTAGTCGAAATATGACGTGCGACAATACGGTCACCCCTCGACTACGCTCGGGGTGACGTGTTCGTGCGGGACGACGTCACCCCTTGCCTTCTGCCTTGCGCTGAAGGCGGCGTCTCACTCTTGCCTTCCCCTCGAGGGGAAGGTGTCCCCGTAGGGGACGGATGAGGTGGTGAACAATTTTCATACACCTCATCACCGCCGCAAAGGGCGCGGCGGAGCTTCTCCTCGAGGAGAAGCCGAGGGGTAAGCGAAATCGAGGGCGGACCCTCACCCCTACCCCTCCCCCTGACGCAGGGGGAGGGCAAATTGCGGGCGGGACGGGGTGACGTGCGGGGCGGGGTCGCACGTCATGTTGAGCGTAGTCGAAATATGACGTGCGACAATACGGTCACCCCTCGACTGCGCTCGGGGTGACGTGTTCGTGCGGGACGGGCGGGGCGGAGGCGAGACGGGGCGGGGACGAGACGTGGCGGGCGGAGGGCGGAAAAAATCCCCTCCCGGGGAGGGAGGGGAAAACTGCTTCGTTCTTGTAAATTGCTTTCCTGTTGCAAACTGCTTTTTGCGGCAGAAATTTTTACTTCTTATTCTTCTTGCCCTTGAGTTTGCCGAGGTCGACTTCTTCCACCTTCTTATCGGCGGGCTTCACGACGAACAGCACCACGATCGCCACCGCAAGCACCGCGGAGATGGAGAAGAATACCACGGAGAGCCAGTTCTCGGAGATCCAATTCGTCTTGCTTCTGATCTCGTCGATGGGGTTGTCCACGCGGATGACCTGATACTCCGTCTTGATGTCCCCCGGGCGTTGGGCGTCCACAAGGTCGATCTCGACCACATAGAAGCCTGCGACCTGCGGGCGGAAGGAGAGGGAGGAAGCCTCGGGATCCCAATGGTACTCGTTGTCGTCCTTCTCGACGCTGTCGTCGTACGCGGTGATCTCCACGAGGCAGTCTTTATACTCCTCGACGTACCTCGCGGCGTCCTTCCAGAAGTCCTCATAGAGGGGCATTGCCTTGCCGTTGAGCTTGGTACGGTCGAACCGCAGGAGGGTGTAGTCCGCCTCATAGTCGAGGGCGACGATATCGAACGAGGAAACGGAATAGGTGCTGTCGAGATAGCCCGTCTGCTGGGACTTCTGCTTCTCGATGGTCGCCCCCGTGTAGCCGACGGTGACATGGAATTCGGGGATCGCCTCGATATCCCACACGTTGTCCGCGGTCACGTCCACGAGTTTCCCGTCTTCGTCATAGAGACGCATCGCGTTGCCCGAGGCATCCTGCGCGAAGATTTTGAACTTGTACTCCCCTTTCTTCTCGATCTCGAAACGGAGGGCGTTGTAGCGCAGGCTCGTCTCGGAGGAAGCGGAGGTATCGGACTGGTTGGAATAGCTGATATAGAAGCGGAGGTTGCGGTAGTCGGCGTATTTACTCGTGATGAGATTGCGGAGAGACGGGAGGTAGAGATAGGCGCCGCTGCCCGCGGAAAGCCCCTTCTCTTCGAGCTTTACAAGCTCTGCCTCGTAGTTTTCGACCGCCGTCGTCCATTCCTTCGTCGTATCGTTCTTCTTCGAATCGGTGTTCGCCGTGACCCCGACGTACTCCGGGCCGTGGCTCTTGGCGTTCTCGGGAGAGCGGACGAGGATGCAGTCGAAAGCGTTGTCCGTGTCCTCGTTGAGGGTCTTCACGTCCTCTTTGTTCGCCGTATACCAAGTGAGGTAGGAATAGACGTACTTATCGGAGCCTCTGCCGTCGTCGAGACGGAGACGGATGGAGACGTACCCCTCCGCAACGTCCGCCTTATCCTCGGTGGGCATGAAGTAGGTGTTGGTGTTGAGGGAGGCGTAATCCTCGTCTGCGGGGGCCTTGTACCCCGTTGCAGACTCCTCGCCCGATGCTTCGGCGGGCTTTGCCATGTAGTAGTAACGGTTGACCTGCACGGTGTCGTCGAGGACGTCCATCGCCTCATAGGTGAGGCTGAAACGGCTGCCGAGGGTGTAGGCATACACCGCCTCGTTGAGGACGAGGACGGGATCGGTATCGTCGGTCACTCTTCCCTCGGTGAGTTCGAATTTCTGTCCGTTGAGTTCCTTCATGAGGACGGTGAGAGAAGCCGTCTCCCCCTCTTGGGGTTCCGCAAGGTCCGCCTCGAAGGTGATGGGCGTGTTGGGCGTGGAACTCGTCGAGGAGCGGTACTCCAAAAAGTTGCCGCCGATGTTGGTGAAAAGATTGTGGTTTTCGGGGAGAACAACGACCTCTTCGCCGTATTTTACGGCAAGCACGAACTCGCCCGCGTTAGCTCCTTCGCCCGAGAAGGAGACGGCGATATCCTCGGAAGCCTCTTTCCCTTCGACGGGGCCGAGTACGGCAAACAGCCCTTCAAGCTCCTCTTGCTTGCTCTCGTCGAGATCTTTCTCGGTAAGCTCCTGCTCGGAAGAATTGACGACGGCGATCTTCAATTTGCCCTCTTTGATGCGGAAGAGGAGGGAGTTCGTCGTCTTCCCCTCTTTGGTGATATTCTCCTCCGCGCTCTCGAAGGAGATCTTAAAGGTTTCGAACGTGAGGGAGGCGAACGAGAAGGTCATCGAAAAATGCTTCTCCTCGCCGGGCATCGCAAGGGCGCTGTCCTCGGGGACTTCCGCCTGTTTTTCGAACCACTTCAGCGCAAGGTCGCGGCGGAAATAGGTTCTCCCGCCGTCTGAAAAGGTGAAGCGGATATAGGACTTGTCCGAATCGGTTGCCGCCTCGGATGCATCCACTTTGCCGCCCGTGCCCGCCGCAAAGACGGAGGTGGGCGAATACGTCACCTCATCCGCGAATACCTTCTTCGCGGTCATCGCCGAGAAGGCAAGCCCCAAGAAGAGGATGCACAGCGCGGCGAGGGAAATCAGCGTGATGAATTTTGCTCGAATCTTGCTCATGAACTTACTCCATACGGGAAACGCGGACAGACAAATTCCCCGACTATCCTTTATATTTTACACGAAATTCTTCCGTTCGTCAAGCGCAAACAATCCTCAACGCAAAAGAATTTGTGTTTTTCACGCAATTCACACGGGACGGACGAGCTTTTCCGTCTCGAAAAGGGTCCACGGCGCCTCCTCGGGCGGGGCGCAGAGAAAGCGCATCCTCTCCTTGGTTACGGGGTGGGTGAAGGCGAGGGAATACGCCCAGAGGGCGAGCTTCCCCTTTTGCGCCTTTTCTCCGCCGTAGCGCATATCCCCGTAGACGGGGTGGGCGACGCCCGCCATCTGCACGCGGATCTGGTGGCTCCTGCCCGTGTGGAGGGAGATCTCCGCGAGGGAGTACTTCTCCGTTTTGCCCACCGTCTCGTAATCGAGGGAGGCGGGTTTTGCACCGTCCGTCCCCTGCGGACAGAGGTACACGGTGTTGTTGATCTCGTTCTTTTTCAGCCAGCCCGTAAGCCTCCCCTTCTCGGGGCGGGGGGTACCGACGAGGACGGCGAGATACTTCTTTTCGAAATCCCCGCTCTTCATCTGCTCCGAAAGGCGGGCGGCCGCCTTGCTCGTGCGGGCGAATACCATCACGCCGCCCGTGGGACGGTCGAGCCTGTGGACAAGCCCTATGTAGACGTTGCCCTTCTTTTGGTACTTTTCCCGCACATACTCCCGCACGCGGTCGAGCATGCTTTCGTCCCCGCTCTCATCGGGACAGGAGGGCAGGTTCTGCGGTTTCAAGACGACGATAATGTGGTTGTCCTCGTGCAGAACGACGAGTTCTTCGGTATCACTCATGGATATACATTCCTCCCGCGCCGCAGGGCAGGCAGATCCCCTCTTCGGTGGGCAGCCCGACCTCGTACGATTCGATCCTCCCGCCGCCGATGCAGAGGGTGAGGATATTGCCGAGTACGGCGGGCTGGAGCCCCGTCGTGTAGCCGTTGATGAGAAAGAAGAGCGGACGATCGGAAAGCAGCCCCGCCGTGAGTTTGACGAAGGAGAAGATCTCGTCTTCCATCTTCCAAAGCTCCCCGTTCGGGCCTCTCCCGTAGGAGGGCGGGTCCATGACGACCGCGTCGTACCGGTTGCCGCGGCGTATCTCCCGCAGCACAAATTTCTTGCAGTCGTCCACAATGTAGCGGATGCCGCTCGCAACCCCCGAGAGGCGGGCGTTCTCCCCCGCACGCTCGACCATGCCCTTCGCCGCATCCACATGGGTGACCTCCGCCCCCGCCTTGGCGAGCGCGACGGACGCCGCCCCCGTGTAGGCAAAGAGATTGAGGACCTTTATTTTACGGCCCGCGCTCTTTACGAGAGCCGCCGTCTTGTCCCAATGGTACGCCTGTTCGGGGAAAAGCCCCGTGTGCTTGAACCCCATGGGCTTTACTTTGAAGACGAGGTCGCGGTAAGAGATATTCCAACTCTCGGGAAGGGTGCGGCGGAGTTCCCAGCTCCCCCCTCCCCTCTCGTTGCGGCGGTAGACCGCGTCGATACGGGGATCGGAGAAGAGATCCCGCCGGGCCTCCCAGATGACCTGCGGATCGGGGCGGAGAAGGTAAATATCCTTCCACCTCTCGAGCTTGTAGCCGCCGCCCGTCGCGATCACGGAATATTCTTTCCAGCCGTCCGCAAGTGCAATCATAGTAGTATTATAGTAAATCGCGCGAGGTTTGTAAAGTAAAACGCCGCAAAGATACCGAATTTCCGTGAAAAATCCGTCCTCACGGATAGCAAAAGATCCGCTCACCCTCGGCGCCGCCCGCAAATTGCGGGCGGCGCCGAGGGTTCGGGATGAGGGGATGACGGGTGCCGGGAAGAAGCGAAACGCGGGCGGGAAATGCACGTCATGTCTCGACTGCGCTACTTCGCCTTACGGCTCGTGCCGCCCTTCGATAACAATCATAGTTGCGGGCAGGGCGACATGACGTATAGTAGCGGGGAGCCGAGGGGTAACCGAAAAAGAAAACCGACGGCGGGGAGTCGTCGGGAGAAGTCAAGCAAAAAGCCATGCTGCAAGCAGCCGAACAAAAAACCGTGCAATCAAGCAGTCAAGCAAAAAGCCATGTAACAAGCAGTCAAAAAACAGCCGTGCAATCAAGCAGTCAAACGAAAGCAGCAATTCATTCAAGCGGGAGAGGCGAGAGCGGGAGCGGGAATGCGCACATAGTCGTGCAGTTTGCCCGTGTAGATCTCCTCGCCGCGGCGGAGGGTCAGAAAGGCCTCGGGGAGTGCCACTTCGCCGAATTCGTCCGCATCGGCAAGCCCGAATTTCTCGAGAACCTCGCGCACGAATTCCGAACAGTAGTAGTAATTCTTGCGGTGGTAGGCGCGCCCCTTGCGGGCACGGTACACCCCGCGGAAACTATAGTGATATTTCTTCCTGTTGGCGTACATGTCCTCGACGTACGCCTTCATCTCCGCCTTCTTCTCCTCGGAGACGGGGATGCGCAGCGCGACGATCTCCGTATTCTTGAACCGCTTCATCGTGCCGAACGACGCCGACTCCCGCACGAATCCGCCGATGACGGGCGTGCAGGCATAAACCCTCCCGAACGAATACATGAGGGAGAGGTCGTCTTCAAACGAGATGGAGACGTGGGCGTACCGGTCCCCCGTGTACCTGCTGATGAGGCGGGAGACGAACGAACCCGTCTGGCTGACGACAACGTAAACGTATTTCATGTGCTTTCATTATACTGCTTTGCGGGAAGATTGTCAACCGCATAAGGGGAGTTTTCGGCAAAACAGGCCTGCCATTCCCTCTCGGCGGTCTCGAGCATCTCCCTCTCCCTCGCACGGGAAGGGAGGGTCTCATCGGGGAAGACGGCGGGCAGAATGTGGATGCGGAGCTTTCTTATCCTCCCCTTTCTCTCCCGGAACGTGCAGAAGATCGGGAGGGCGGGCACGTTGAATTTCACCGCATAGCGGAAGGCGCCGCGCTGCATGGGGCGGGGAGCGGGATAGTGGGTCCAGAGCGCCCTCTCGGGACAGAAGCAGACGGCTTTCCCCGTCCGGAGGAGCCGCCCGATCTCCGCCTCGAAGTTGCGCATGGCGGCAAGGTCCGCGCTGAAGGGGAGGATCCCCCCGCAGTGCATGAACATGCCGAGAACTCCCCCCTTGTTGTTGAAGGGGGCGACCGTCTGATAGGTGCGGAAGTGCCCCACCGCCTGCCGCATGAAGAGGATATCGAGGATATGAAAATGGTTACAGAGGCAGATCGCGCCCTTTCCCTTGATCGCCTTGAGATTTTCTCTCCCCGTGACCTTTGCCCCGTAGGCAAGTTTGAGGTAGACGGGCACGATCGCGGCGAGGGCGAGGCGCACGAAAAAGGAGCAGAACCTGTGAAAGGGCCCCGCGCGGTAACGGTAGGAGGCGTCGGGCATCTTCCATGTGCCGACCACCCTGCCGTAATCCATGTTGTAGTGGCCGTGGGAAGCGAGGAGGGCGTGGATCTTTTCCCGCTTATACTGCCCGCTTCTCTTCTTCCTTTTCCTCTCCATTGCCTGTCTCCTTGCGGTCGGTCATCTGCCATTCTCCCCCCTTCTTCGCTACCTTCCTCCCCTTAAAATAGATGGGGACGAACCCGAGGGTGTAGAGCGGGAAGAAAAGGAGAGACGCCGCTCTTTCCCCGAACGTGAGGGTGCCGAAGGCATCGCGATAGCGGGACGCCGCGAGCAGCCCGTAGAAAAAGAGGAGAAGATAGGTGAGGAACAACGGAAAGAGGATGAGGAGGACATTTGCCCGGAGGGACTCCCCGGGGTACCTCGCGGCGAGCAAGGGCGCGAGGATGCACCCCGTGACGACGGACACGATCGTTGCCGCAAGGAAGAGAAAGATGGGTGCGCGGAACCAGAAGAAATCGTAACCCGCGGCAAAGGAATGCTCCTTTCTCACTTTCGCCTTTATCTCGCGGCGGTAGTTCCTGTCGCACTGCGAGTAGCCCGCGAGCCACCGAACCCGCCGCTTGCGGCTCTCCTTTTCGGTGACCGCCTCCTCCGTGTAGAGGACAGCGTGCGGATAGTACATGGAGGTGAACCCCTTGAGGTACCCGTCCATCTTGAGTTCGAAGTCCTCGGTGAGGGTGCGGTAATTCCATCCCCCCGCCCGCTCCACGACCTCGCGGCGGAGCATGAGGCCCTGCCCGATAAAGTTGAGGGGAAGCCCCTTTTCCGCACGGTAGAGATTGCCGAGATCGTCCGTGATGGGATAGATGAGCGCCGAGCAGTTGCACACCACCGAGCGCGCCTTCCTGCCGTAAAGATAATTCTTCACCCGCTTGCGCGTGACGAAGATCTGCCTGTCGTATTCGAGGGCGTTGTTGCACTCCTCCACATAGTCGTCGGCAAGCACCGCGTCCGCATCCACGATGACAAACGCGTCGCTCCCGTTCGCCGCGATATCGCGGAAGAAACCGTCGAGCGCGTCCCCCTTGCACTTCTGTTCGGGGACGACGGTGACGTGCGCCCCGATCCTCTCCGCCATGGCGACGGTGGGGTCCTCCGCGGACTGCACGATGACGTTCACCTCGAAAAATTCACGGCCGTATGTCTGCCGTTCGATGGAATCGAAGAGGGCGCCGATGACGCGGCTCTCGTTCCGTGCGGGTATGACAAGGGCAATGCGCCGTTTGTTCTCCGCCCTCTTCGCCGCGGGGACGTGGCGGGACGCCGAAAACCATGCGAATTTTGGCAAAAACAACAGGGCTGCGAGCAGCACGAGTACACAGTATACGGAAAACAAAATCGTTACAAGCATTCCAGTTTCCTCCTTGGTACAAAAACCATTATAGTCACCCCCCCATTTGTCAAGCAAACAACAAACTTTTTTCCTTCTCGGGTGTAATATTTTTTTATGACAATATGGTAGCACGCCCGTGACAAATTGCCAAGCGCTTAAAGACTGTTTTTTGAAATCATTCACTATATTATCTATTTGGGGGAACGCCCCCGCCTCTCGCCCACCTTGGGAAGGACAACGCCCCGTCCCTTGCCTTCCCCTCGCGAGGGACAACACCCACCCCTGCCCCGCCCCCTTCAAAGGGGGCAGGTATAGAAAACGGTGCGAACGAAAGCGCAGAGGAGTGCGGCGCTCCTCTGCGTCATTCCGAACCGTCTTTGCCGCCCGCCCGCAAATTGCGGGCGGGCGGCAAAGACGCGTGAGGAAACTCGCTTTTTACGAAACGGAAGAGAAACGCCCCGACCCTTGCCTTCCCCTCGTGAGGGGAAGGTGTCTGCCGTTTTGCGGCAGACGGATGAGGTGCATGAAAAACGTCACCCCTCGACTGCGCTCGGGGTGACGTAGCGGGGCGACATGACGTAGCAGGGTGACATGACGTCTATAAGCGGTTCGCAAAACCCGCCCCACCCCCCTACCCCCCTCCCACGGAGGGGGCAAGAGAGCAGGCGGCTTGGCACCCGTCACCCCTCGACTACGCTCGGGGTGACGTGCTTATGGGATCGGGGCGGGGGCGCGGACGTCGCCTCGAGGATTTATTACGTCACCCCGAGCGCAGTCGAGGGGTGACGTAGCGGGAGCAACCCCCGCCCCTGCCCCGTTGCGGCGGCAGGGACCGCCGCAACCCCTTCGGCGAGGCCACGCCTCATGTCGCGGCGCGTTCACA
>CANRFW010000070.1 GCA_947630035.1 uncultured Clostridia bacterium
CTCGACTGCGCTACTTCGCCTTACGGCTCGTGCCGCCCTTCGATAGCATTCATAGCTGCGGGCGGGGCGGGGTGACGCGGTAAAGGGCGGGGCGGGGTGACGCGGTAAAGGGCGGAGCGGGGTGACGGATTGCGAGGGCGGTGACGCGGTAACCCAACGCGGGGCGTACCGTGTATCGCGGGCGGGGCAGGATGACGCAGGAACCAACGCGGTGCATACCGTATACGGCGGACAGGGCGGGCAAAATTTTTGCCGCCGGGGTTCAAACGCTTGACCGCCTCCCTCAAGTTTTGTATAATAAAGGGCAAATCGAGGTGAACGTATGGCAGAAGTCACAATGGAAAAACTCGTCGCCCTGTGCAAGGCGCGCGGCATCATCTTCCCCGGCTCCGAAATTTACGGCGGCATGGGGAATACGTGGGACTACGGCCCCGTGGGCGTAGAGATCAAAAACAACATTAAGCGGGCTTGGTGGAAGCGGTTCGTCTCCGAGAGCGACAACTCCTACGGCGTGGACGCCGCCATCCTCATGAACTCCCGCGTGTGGGAGGCGAGCGGGCACACCACGTCCTTCTCCGATCCCAAGATGGACTGCAAAAAGTGCAAGACCCGCCACCGCGCCGACAACCTCATCGAGGCCCACTCCAAGGGCAAAGTCAACCCCGACCTCATGTCCAATGAGGAAATGCAGGCGTATATCCAAGAACACGAGGTACACTGCCCCGTCTGCGGCGGATTCGATTGGACCCCCATCCGCACCTTCAACCTCATGTTCGAGACCTCCCGCGGCGTCACCGACGAGAGCCAGAACAAAATCTACCTCCGCCCCGAGACGGCGCAGGGGGAATTCGTAAACTTTTTGAACGTTCAGCGCACGACCCGCGCCAAGGTCCCCTTCGGCATCGCGCAGATCGGCAAGGCGTTCCGCAACGAAATTACCCCCGGGAACTTCATCTTCCGCACCATCGAGTTCGAACAGATGGAGCATCAATGGTTCTGCAAGGAGGGGACGGACGGGCAGTATTACGCCGAGTTCAAGGAGAAGGCCCTGCAATTTTTGCTCGACTTGGGGTTCAAAAAAGAGCATCTTCGTTTCCACGATCACGACAAGCTCGCCCACTACGCCAAGGCGGCGTGCGATATACAGTATCTGTATCCGATGGGGTGGCAGGAACTCAACGGCATCCACAACCGTACCGATTACGACCTCACCCGCCATCAGGAATATTCGGGCAAGAGTTTGCAATATGTGGACCCCGTAAACGGCGAGCGGTATATCCCCTATGTCATCGAATACAGTATCGGCGCCGACCGCCTCATGCTCGCGGTCCTCTCCGAGGCATACGAGGAGGAGACCCTCGAGGGGGGCGACGTGCGCTCGGTGCTGCACTTCCACCCCGCGATCGCCGCGTACAAGGCCGCCGTGCTGCCCCTGCAGAAGAACCTTGCGGAACCCGCAAAGGAACTTTTGAAACAACTCAAGAAGAAGTTCTCGGTCATTTACGACGAGGCGGGCTCCATCGGAAAACGCTACAGGCGGCAGGACGAGATCGGCACCCCCTACTGCGTGACCGTCGACTTCGACACCCTCGAAAACGGCACCGTGACCGTGCGCGACCGCGACAGCATGGGGCAGATCCGCCTGCCCATGTCCGAAGTCGCCGCCTATCTCGACGAGAAATGCGCGTTCTGAAATGAAGAATTGAGAATGGAGAATTGAAAGCCGCCCGAGCGCACAGCGTTCGGGCGGCGATTGTTTTGATTGGACGGTTTCTCTCTGCGACACCCCCTCAGTCACGCCAAAGGACGGCGTGACAGCTCCCCCTCAAGGGGGAGCCAAGAATCGGGGGCAACTCCGATGGTGCAAGGATCGGGGCAACGCCAAGAGTCAAGGGTTGGAGGGCAACGCCATGCCACCCTCCCCTTCCCATGGAAGGGTAGGGCTTTCGCCGCTTTCGGGGTGTAGGAAAAAAATTTTTACTTCACGCCCCAGCGGGCAAGGAGGTCGTCCGACTTCACAAGCTCCGCGCCGTAGGTGTCTTTCAGGTACTTGATGCCGTACTCATAGTCCTCTTTCGTGAAAGAGTCCATCGCGTCGATGGCGGCGATCACGTTGTAGCCGAGCTGGTAGGCGTCCGCCGAGGTGTGCCGCACGCACATGTGGGCATGCAGCCCCGTTACGACCACCGTCTCCACCCCGAGTTCTTTCAGAAGCAGATCGAGATCGGTGTGGAAAAAGCCCGAATATCTGCGCTTCTCCACGACGTAATCCTTCCCGCACAGCCCGAGTTCGGGAATGACTTCCGCGCCCTTGGTGCCCGCAATGGCGTGGTCCCCCCAAAGTTTGAGTTCGTGGTCTATCCCCTTTATGTGGGCATCGTTACAGAAGATGACGGGCACCCCCGCCTTCCGCGCACCCGCGAGGAGTTCCGCCGTTTTGGGGACGATCGCAAGCCCCCTGTCGCACTTCAACGCCCCCGTCACGAAATCGTTGAGCATATCCACGACGAGGACGGCCGTCTTTGTGTTCTTCATGTTGTTTCACCTTCGTATTTGCCCCCCATTGTACGCCGCTCCGCGGAAAATGTCAAGCAAATGAACGGAATTTATTCGGCGGCGGTGGGCACGGCATAGAGATCGAATTCGCCGTCGAGATCGAAGGGTTCGCCGTCCTCGAATGCGGCGAGTTTGGAGACGGAGACTTCATACGCCGTCATGGTGACGATCTCCGTCTCCGAAAATTTTTTCTGGTACTCGCGGCTCTGGATGCGCCCCGAGAGGGCGACCCTGTCCCCCACGCGGAGGTTCTGCCCGCAGCGGGCATTCCTCCCCCATCTCGCGGTTGAAGGGGGTAGTGCGGTAGACGGGCGGCTTGCAGAGGTACCCCGAAAGCACGATGGAATTGGGGTTTTTGGTGGGGGCGACGTCCGCGATCTCCCGCACGAACACGGTGAGCATGAGGCGCGAGCGGCCGTTCTCCAATTTATTGTAACTGCGGAATTGCCCGAGGGCGCACACCGTACTGCCGACCTTGAGGTCGTGCCCGCGGATGAGCCGCTCCGAGATGGTGACGGGCAGGATATCCGCCTGCCCCGAGAGCCGCATGACTTTTACGAATAGCTCGTAAAACCCTTCGCCGTACACCTCGTGGGAAAAGGTCGCCTCCGAGACGATCTCCCCCATAAGGTACACTCTGTTGTTGCGTTCCGAACTGTAATCCATAGGTGCCTCCTGTATTTCCGACCCGATTTTGATGACATGGGTCACGTTTTTCCGTTATGAAGCGTTCTTGGGGTACTGCCGCCCCGTGTGGTCGATCTCGTAATTTTCGCGGTAGATAAGCTCGCCGATGGGCACGAACTCGAACCCCTTGGCGCGGAGCGCGTCGATGACGGCGGGCAGGGCGTCGGCGGTGTGCAGCCCGTTGTTGTGCATGAGGATGACGGAGCCGCTTCTCACCTTCCCCACCACGCGGGAGACGATGTCCGAGGCGGAGAGATCCTTCCAATCGAGGGAGTCGACGTCCCACTGGATGGGATAGATGCCGAGGGCGTTGCAGGTATCGATGAGGAGATCGTCGTAGTCGCCGTAGGGCGGGCGGAACAGCTCCACCTTCTTGCCCGTGATCTTCTCGATCGCCTCGCAGGAGGAGGCGAGTTCCCCGCGGATCTCCTGCTCGGAGAGGCGGGACATGTAGGAATGGGTCGCGCTGTGCGTGCCGATCTCGTGCCCCGCCGCGTCGATCTTCTTGAGATACTCGGGGTACTTTTCCGCCCAGAACTGCACGGTGAAAAAGGTCGCGCGGACCTTACCCTTTTCGAGCGCTTCGAGGATCCTGTCCGTGTACTCCACCCCCCACGCGCAATCGAAGGAGACGGCGATCTTGTTGTCCTCCCGCCCCACCCCGTAGATGGGGAGGGACCGCCTGCCGCTCCAATAGACCTCCTCCGCCCCCGCCGTATTCGCCGCGAGCGCGCCCGTCGCCACAAGCGCAAGGAGGGCGAACGCCGCAACGAACGACTTCCACTTCGACCCGATCCGTTTCATACCCGAACCTTTCCCATGATAAAATATTTTTGTGCGGAGATTTTGGGGGACCCTGTCGGAAAAGGACAAATTCCGTCGGATCCCGAGATCCTCCCGCGGTATAGGGTATGTCCGCGGCGGGGATTTTAGGACAAAAATCTCCGATCGCGCCGCCGTTTGCCTTTGCCGCGCTTCGCCCTTGCCTTCTCTGCCCGCCTTCTTATTACGTCATTCCGAACCGTCTATGCCGCCCGCTGCGTTGTACTCTCTACCGCGCGCCTTGCCTATCATTGCGTCATTCCGAACCGTCTATGCCGCCCGCCCGCAATTTGCGGGCGGGCGGCATAGACGCGTGAGGAAACTCTCCGCCGACCCCCGCCTTCCCCTCAGGGGGAAGGTGTCTGCCGTTTTGCGGCAGACGGATGAGGTGCAATTCGCAATCTCAAGGGCGGACCCTCACCCCTACCCCTCCCCCTGACGCAGGGGGAGGGCACGGTTTAGATAAGCGGGTGCGGAAACCGCTCTCCCCTTGCCTTCCCCTTGTGAGGGGAAGGTGTCCCCGCAGGGGACGGATGAAGTGGTGAACAATTATATACACCTCATCACCGCCGAAAGAGGCGGAGCTTCTCCTCGAGGAGAAGCCAAGGGGGTAACTGTATAAAATGTGTCACCCCTCGACTACGCTCGGGGTGACGTGCTTATGGAATCGGAGCAGACGCACATACGTCACCCCGAGCGTAGTCGAGGGGTGATATAACAGGCGAACGTTACGGAGAAATGAGGGACTGCGACCCCCTCAGTCACTTCGTGACAGCTCCCCCAAACGGGGGAGCCAAGGAGGTAGCCGATCGTGACAGCCCCCAAAACGGGGGGGCCGAGGAGGTAACTGCAATCGAGGGCGGACCCTCACCCCTACCCCTCCCCCTGACGCAGGGGGAGGAAAGTTTAGGCGATAAGCGGGGCCGTAAAAAGAGGTAAAAAACCGAACTCTACCCGCAGTAGAGTCCGAATTTTATGCGGTAGAATCGGCGTTTTGAACAGTAGCCCGCCTTTTGCGCGGAGTAGGTTGTATTTTTGCCCCCGATTCGGTATGCTGTATGTGTAGGGGGCAACCCCGAGGAGGTAACAATATGAACTTCGAACTTTTCGTGGATTCCGCGGCAAACCTGCCCGACGCGATCGTAAAGGAACACGACATCCGCGTGATCCCCTATTCCTGCATTATCGACGGGACCCCCGTTCCCGCCTATGACCCCGCCGTCCCCTTCCGTACCCTTGCAAAGGAATTTTACGCAAAACTGCGCGGCGGGGCGGATATCAAGACGTCCCTCATCAACGAGGCCGACTTCGAGGCCGCCCTCACCCCCGCGCTCGAGGCGGGAAAGGACGTCTTTCTCATCACCATGACGGCGGGCCTCAGCGGCGCCAATGCACAGGCGCAGGCCGCGGCGGCGACCCTCAAAAAGAAATTCCCCCGCCGCAAGATCGTGGTGGAAGACAGCTCCAACGCCTCCCTCGGCGAGGGGCTTCTCGCCCTCCGTGTGGCGATGCTCCGCGAGATGGGCGAGAGCCTCGAGGGGTGCCGCGAGTGGTTCGAGGCCAACCGCTACCGCCTCAACAGCCAGGTGACGGTGGACGATCTCTCCTTCCTGCACAAGAGCGGGCGGGTCTCGGGGGTGGTTGCCTTTGCGGGGAAGTTGTTGAATATCAAGCCGCTCCTCCGCGCAAACGGCACGACGCCCGCAAAGCTCGTCGTCTGCGGCAAGGTGAAGGGGCGCAAAAAGGCGATCTCCGAACTCCTCGCCGCCTTTGACGAGAACGTCGTCGATCCCGCGAGCCAGACCGTCGCCATCGCCCATGCGGACTGCGAGGAGGACGCCCTCGCCCTCAAGGTCTCCCTCGAAGAGCGCGGGGTAAGAGAGTGTATCGTCGAGTATTACGATCTCTGCACGAGCAGCCATGTCGGCCCCGGGACCCTCGCCCTCTTTTACATGGGGAAGGACCGCCGCGGCCCGCAGGCCGAAGAGAAGGGCGCCCCCGCTTTCGGCCACAAGAAGGCGCCCGCCCGCATCTGAACTTGTTTCGGTTACGAAAGGCCCGCCTCACTCGGCGGGCTTTTCTGTTTTATTCCGTTTTTTCGACCCCATTCCCCGTTTTTGCTCCTCTTTTTTTCCGAACGGCTCCTTGCGGGTGACGGAGGTAAAGGTGAAGAGGAAGACCCCTTTCGCCCCCGCGCGGCGCAGGACGCGGGCGAGAACGGCGGCGGTTGCGCCCGTCGTCATGGTGTCGTCTACGATGACGACTGTCTTCTCCTTGACGGCGGCGCGGTCCGCGATGCGGAAGCACCCCGTGAGGTTCTCCGCCCGATCCTTTCGCCCGAGCGTCTTCTGCGACGGGGTCTCCTTCACCTTCTCTGCTGCGTCCGCGGCGGCGATCCCCGTTCTTTTTCCGAGGGCCTCGGCAAACGCGAGCGCCTGGTTGTACCCCCGCTTTTTTAAGGCGCGCTTGGTCATGGGGACGGGAACCAGCACTTCCGCCGAGGGAAACTCCCGCAAAAGAGCGGAGGCGGAGAGTTCGGCGAGGGTCTCCGCGAGGTACTTCTTCCTCCGTTTGAACCGCACGACGAGCCGCGACGCCTCCCCCTCGTGTTCACAGGCGGAGCGTGCCCTTGTAACGCCGGGCGGCTCCTCCTTGCACTCGAGGCACACCCCCTCCTCCTTTACCTCCCGCCCGCAGAGCGGACAGACGGTGCGGTGGAAGGGTAGCCCCCGCAGGCACTTCTCGCACACCCGTTCGCCCGCGAAGACCTCCCTGCCGCATACGTCGCAGGTGAAGTTCTCGCGCGCCTCCCGAAACCATTCCGAAAAACCCATCTTCTCTCCGTATAAGGAAGCGGCGGGAAGTTCCCGCCGCACAAAGTCAGAAGTCGTCCTCGCCGCCTTCGTCGTCGTCCTCGTCGTCGCCCTCATCGGCAAGCCGATAGATCTCGTCGCCCGTGACGTACTCCATGTCCTCTTCCTCGTCTTCGCCGTGGTACTCCTCGTCTTCCTCTTCTTCCTCCTCCGGCTCGTCGAACTCTTCGCCGAAGTCCTCGCCGAGTTCCTCCATCTCCTGGTCGAGATCGGCGTCGGTATCGTCGTCGAGGTAGTTGCGCCACTCGTCGTCGTCCTCTTCGGGGTCGGGTTCTTCCTCCTCGTACTCCGCCTTCTTGCGGCACTCCTCGCACATCTTCTCGCCGGGGCGCATCATGTTCTCGCCGCACACGGGACAAAGCTCGGTGGGAAGATCCTCCTCCGCCTCGTCGATCTCGTCGGCATCCGTGGGAAGCCCCTTCATCTCTTTCAGACAGACGTCGCAGTATTGCTGTTTTTCCGCGTCGATATAGTTCAGCTCGCAGCGCGGGCATTTGATATAACGCACCATCTGTTCTTCCTCCCGCCGAACGGGCAGCGGCGCCCGTTTCTTTCGGCTAATAAATTATATTAAGATTTATGGTATTTGTAAACTGTTTTTTTATGCGTTTACGTAAAAAATCGGCGTTTCGGAAAAAAATTTTTTGGGGCCGCGCAAATACGCGCTTTTTCGCACGGAGGGCGGAAGGAGGGGTGACGTGTTTCGGAAAAGGGCGGGGTTCCTCCGCCGCAAAGGACGCGGCGTCGGAATGACGTGGCGGGGAGGTACGGGCGGCGTTCGGAATGACGTGGCGGGGAACGGGGTTGAAATGACGTGGCGGGAAGGTACGGGCGTCGGGATGACGTGGTGGGGAGGTACGGGCGTCGGGATGACGTGGTGGGGAGGTACGGGCGTCGGGATGACGTGGTGGGGAGGTACGGGCTTTCACACATTGCTCCGACGTATTAGCAATAGGTCACCCCTCGACTGCGCTACTTCGCCTGTGGCTCGTGCCGCCCTTGGATAGTATTCATAGCTGCGGGCGGGGCGAGGTGACGCGGAGGGGCGTTGGGGTGACATGTTTATGCAATGGTTTGGTGCGTCCCACCCCCCTACCCCCCTCCCACGGAGGGGGCAAGTTTTGCGGGACAACGGCTCCGCGCGGAATGAGGAACTGCAAACCCCCGCCCGTGCGTCCCAATGCTTGCCTTCCCCTCGAGGGCGCCGTAGGCGTGCCTTGCGCTGAAGGTGTCCCCGTAGGGGACGGATGAGGTGTTGTAAAATTGTATACACCTCATCACCGCCGCATAGCGGCGGAGCTTCTCCTCAAGGAGAAGCCAAGGGGGGATATATGGAAAGCGCCGCGCGGCTGTTGCCTCGCGGCGCTTTTTACTTTGATGGTTATACCGTTCTTTCGCCCCGTGGGGTTCCCGTTATTCCGCCTTGTCGGGGTCGGCGGGGG
>CANRFW010000071.1 GCA_947630035.1 uncultured Clostridia bacterium
CCCTTTAAGGCGTGTTTTTCTCTGAACCGCCGCAGGGCTTCGTTTGCCGAATATCCGATATAGGTCTCTCGGATATGTTTTCCATCGTCGTCCGAATAGCGGAGAATGAGTGCGCCGTAAATGTTTTTGTAGTAGAGGATATATCTCATTCTTCGACCCTCCCGTAAATATCGTCTGCATAGTACGCACCCGAAAAGAAGTTAAAAATCGCGTGGCATTTCACGCCGTTGTAGTCCACGATATAGTCGTTGTCCCCGACCTTTTCCAAGACGGTGATTTCTGCTTTTTGGGTAGAACGCATTGTGCCTTGATTGAGCGAATAGATATAAGCCATTGTTTTGTACATAGTTGTTTTCTCCTTTTTAATTATCGTATTGATAAAATCTTGTGTACTGCATGACAAACGCGGGCGTTTTCCATACGTCCCATATCTCGTTTGTCAATGTGTTTTGGTGTTTGATAATAGCAGGAACGCCGGCGAGGGAGAGTTGCAAATATGCCATGTAGACGCATCGGATGTCGATGTCGCTGCATTCGATGAATACGTTTCGGGCATAATTCACGCCTCGGTTTTGAAGCGTTTCAAGCGCCGCAAGGGACATGACACCGCTTCCGCAGCACGGATCGCAAATTGAAAGAATTTCATTTTGTACCGTTTTCGCGTTTTCTCCAACCGTGACCCGTGCCATCAGTTCCGCGATATGGAAGGGTGTAAATACTTGTCCCACTTTGTCATTCGCTATATTCAAGCGCATGAAGATTTCTCCGAGGTAGTCATTGAACGCTCCGTCGTCATAGACCACGGAAGATAAAAGTGCGAATACCTTTGCGAAGAGTTCGGGAAGTTTCCGCTGTTCTTCGGCTCGGTATCCGCTCATGATTTGTTTGTATCGTTCTTCGCGTTCGTCGTACTTGGTGAAGTCCACGGCGTTTGATACTGCAATAGCACCGCAAGCGATGGTGTCCTCGAAGATTTTGCCCGCACTGTAAGCCGTCGCCGCGTTTTGGAAGTCTTTTATGATTTCCTCTACGGTGGGGATACGGTACGGGCACAGTTCGCGGTTTTCCTTTGGAGGTTCTTGCTGTTTCGCCGTCGTCTGCATGATATGAGGAATGTCATTTTCAGACGGCGGGGAAAGTTGAATGTCGAATATGGAGAGTTGTTTTCCGTTTTTCATTGATTGATCTCCCTTAAAAGCCAGCCACGGATCGTCCGCGCATGACAGCGCTTTGGAGCGCACCAGCAATACAGTTCGATATAGCCGTATTCCCGCAAAGCGGTTAGCATGGTCTGTAAGTACTCGACTGCCCGCGTCGAATAGGTTATCAGTTTTTTGAAATGCAGTTC
This sequence comes from uncultured Clostridia bacterium, assembly GCA_947630035.1. Classification (GTDB taxonomy): domain Bacteria; phylum Bacillota; class Clostridia; order Christensenellales; family Borkfalkiaceae; genus Gallimonas. Next base: position 1,349 of record CANRFW010000071.1, read on the forward strand.
GTATTGGTCGCAAACTTTGTCTCGCTCGCTCTCGTCGTGCATATAAAACGGATTCCCGACGGGTGTTCCCCTGTCAACGCGGAATTGCCACGGTTCGTTGTGAAATTCGTGATTTCGCAAGTTCTTGATTTCAATGTTCATTGTTCATTCCTCCTCGATTTCCTCAAATTCGTCTACGGGTATCTTGTTTTCGTCAAAGATGCCGTACTCAAAGTAGAGCGCGTTCGCGTCGCCTTTCAGGTCGAACGTCTGAACGCTTATCCTACCTTGATTGGTAATGCCTACGGTGATTTGTCGTCTTTCAAAATCAATTCCGATGATATTGAAAGTGACAAAATGGTCGGTATCATAGAGTTGAAATTCTCTCATGTAATACCTTTTGTTTTGAGAAACTTTGTTTTCCATCTGAAAACCTCCTAAATTTTAATTTTGCCTTTCGGCAGGGGCGGAAGTAGCACGGTCCTGATACAAAGCAAAAACATGGGAGTAAGAAGTTGGGAAACGCAACAAGCAACAGAAAAATTTTCGCATGAAAAAAACCGAGCGAACGCTCGGTTACGGTTTGAGTATATAAAGAAAAATTTGCGCATTGCTGTTGCGTTTCTCTCGGGATTGTGCTACAATAGCCACGTCGAGAGGCAAAATTTAGAGGAATTTTCGTGTCCTTTATTTCCTCTACCCCTTCTCCCAACCTTTGGGAATTTTGATAGTCGGCAGCGTTTGGGTGTGCTTCCGAGAAGCCCTAAACCTATGGAACGATAGTCTTTGTGCAACAGGAGAAACACCATATTTTGCGCAATGAATTTGAGTTTGAAGCCGCCGAACCGCTTACGGCATATTTGACGCGCCGCGGGTCTCAATCGCAGCAAATTCGACCTTTTGGGGCGTAATTGGGGAACAAATAAAAATACACAATATATAGTGCCTGTTTCGCAATCATGCAACTATATATTGTGTATTTGACGTATTGCCGATGGCTTCGACTCCCGTTTCCTGCTCCACGGTTACGCGGCGCCTCGTGCGCCGCTTTCTTATTGCAAAAAAGAAGAAGCGGTGCCCCCCGTGCCCGGGAACCCAACTCCGGCGGGCACGCCTCGGTCGGGTCAAAAAGCATCGCTTCCGGTTTTATGATACGCCGTTCCGTGAAAATGTCAACTTTTTTCGGCGGGGGAACGGCTTGCTTTTTCGGGCGGAGGGTGGTATAATAGCGCCATGAAGGTTTGGGCGATCAGCGATCTCCACCTCTCGGGTCTTTCCGATAAGCCGATGGACGTCTTCGGCCCCGAGTGGGAGGGTCACTTTCAAAAAATCAGCGCCGATTGGCGGGAAAAGGTCGGGGAGGAGGACATTGTCCTCGTCGGCGGCGATACCTCGTGGGGGATGAAACTCGAGGAGGGCATGTACGACGTAACCGCCCTCGCGTCCCTCCCCGGGCGCAAGGTGTTCGTGCGCGGCAATCACGACTTCTGGTGGAACGGTATCGGCCGGGTCCGTGCCGCTGCCCCCGAAAATTTCTATTTTTTACAGAATGACTGCGTGAAACTCGAAGACGTCGTCATCGCGGGGTCCCGCGGGTGGACAGTCCCGGGGAGCGCCGACTACACCGAACACGACGAGGTCCTCTATAAACGGGAGGCGGAGCGCTTCCGTCTCGCCTTTGCGGAGGTGAAGAAGGTGCGGAAGGAGGGGGATATCCTCATTGCGCTCCTGCACTTCCCGCCCTTCGGCGCCAAGAAGGAGGACACCCTCTTTACGGAGCTGTTCGAGGAGAATGGGGTGAACATTGCGGTGTTCGGGCATCTACACGGGGCGGGGTACTTCCCCCTCCGCTGCGAGAAGAACGGGATCGAATACTTTCTCACCTCTTGCGACAAGACCCGCTTTTCGCTCGTGGAGATCTTGTGAGGACTTTTTATCAGGTTTACGCGCCGCGCCGCCCGCAAACTGCGGGCGGCGCGGCTTTGCTTTGCGTTATCGCGCACGGCTCGGCTACGTCATTCCGAACCCCCTTGCGGGGTGAGGAAACTCGCTCTTTGAGTTTTCTCCTCCCTACGGTCGTCGAAATGACGCGCGGGGAGCTGCCCCCTCCGTGGGCCTTCCTTATGGCTTTCGGGAAAAGGCGCCGTATGATGTTGCGCCTTTTACCGCAATGAGGGGGGTAGGGGGGTGGGGCGACGATCGGGCATGCCCACCCCCGTCCCTGCGGGACACCCCCTCCTGTGGAGGGGGCGATAGGGGTGGGGGTTGCACCTGTCTCCTCATACCGACGCCGCCCACAAGTTGCGGCGGAGTGTATCTTGGTTTTAAGATTCACTCACTCCGCCTACGGCTCCGTTCGGAATGAGGGGAGCCTTGTCCATACGCGCCGCCCGCAAACTGCGGGCGGCGCGTATTCTCATGTCCTTAACAATTAAAATGCGCTGCCTTAATGTCTTCCTATTGGATATTGAATTTTAATCGGATCTTCTTCTTTTTGGCCTGTTTAACGGCAATATCCATTTGCCGAACGGCGTTATAACCCTGTTCAATCAACGGGCGCAGTGCATCCAAAACCGCCTCTGGATTTTTAATGAATAGCGCATGCGTCAACTGATTGCGTTTTTCTCGCCACTCCGTTTCCAAATAATTCAATGTGGCATGAAGCGCATCCGAATCCGCAACGGGCAAAATTGCTTTCACGAGCGCTTTTTGATATTCGGACAGTGTTTCGTGTTCCTCCTTGCACCACGCCAAAAGTTTTTTGATACGGTCGATTTTTCCGCTTAAGTTGTTTAGCCTGTAATCATTTTTATTCGGCTCCATTTCGAGAATTTCACGGATATCCGCTTTGATTTTCTTGACTCCCGTAACCGAGGTTCGTTTCTTTGCAGACGTAAACCCTATGTGGTATAGAAAAGCAGAAGCCCTGTCTTCCATCATCGCGTAAAGGATCCACAGGCATTCAAGGTAAAACCCAAACGCTTTTGCTTGGTTAAAGCGTTGCATATATACTTGGTATGTAACGGCTTTTTCTGTGTTATTCTTAACTTTTTGAATGGGAAACTTGGCCTCCGCATTCTCTTTGCATACCGAATGATCGCGGGCATTCTTACATTCACTCATTGGTCGCACCCCGCTTCCAATAGTACTCTACATAATCAAAAGTGAAATAATCAATATAGTCGGCGGGGTCGGTCACATTTAACGTTTCCGCGCCCGACATATCGCCGTTTTTTGAGACTTGCCAAGAAGTATTGCCCTCAACGGTTACGCTTGCAAGCGGGCAATTATCGAACGCATTTTTCCCAATCAAGGTCACGCTTTCGGGAATTACAATGCTTGTCAGTCCTCTGCAACCATAGAACGCAGAATCGGCAATGCCCTTTGTGCCCGCTCTAACAGTTACTTCCGTGGCCGTGCTACTGCAATCTACAGCCCATTGACCCACATAGTCTATACCACCCTCCTTTTGGATTAGTTTACTGCATCCATAGAACGCTTCCTCTCCGATTGACGTCACGCTGTCGGGAATTATAATGCCCGTCAGCCCGCGGCAATTATAAAACGCAGAATCCCCAATCTCGCTCACTCCGTCGGGGATTTCAATACTCGTCAGCCCGCTGCAATTATAAAACGCAAAACTTCCGATCGAGGTCACGCCGCTCCCAATCGTCACGCTTTCAAGTCCGCTGCAACCGGAGAACGCAGAATCCCCAATCGAGGTCACGCTGTCGGAGATTGTAATGCCCGTCAGTCCACTGCAACCCTCGAACGCATACGGTTTGATTTCCGTAATTCCTGCGGGGATCGTCAGATTTTTTACTTCCTCTCCGTTTCAATATAAATGTTCCGCATAGTATAGCGGATTGGCGGAGTAACTTTCAAAATCAATTTTACACCATGCCGTGAGATCGGTAATGTATACTCCCGTCAGTCCGCTGCAACCCGAGAACGCAGAACTTCCGATCGAGGTCACGCTGTCGGGAATGGAAATGCTTTTAAGCGACGCATTTCTTGCGTCCGTGTGGGAATCGAACGCAGAGGTTGCAATCTCCTTTACGGGCAACCCTTTGTAGGTAGCGGGGATGACGATCTCAATCTCTTCGGCGGTGCCGAGACCGACAACGGCGAAATATTCTCCGCCCCGGTCATCCTTGCGCTTTTGGAATTGCAATCCCTCGGTGCCGGTTTCCGTCACGGTTCCGCCGCTCTCGCCCTTCTCTCCGCACGCCGCAAGACCGAGGCAGAGGCACAGCGCGCTTACAAGCGCAAGCAAAACAAGCCACAGGTTCTTTTTCATTCTCTTCTCCTTTTCGCGGGCAAAAAATAAGGACGCCTCAATCCGAGGCGCCCGCTTCGAGTATCCCCGAATTGCTGCGACACAATAACCAACCATATAGGATGATAAGGATACACCGATGCCGTTGTACCTTTATATGGTTGGTATGCTATTGTGTCGCGGTTTCATTCTACCATAGCGGGGAAAAATTTGCAAGGGATTCGAGAGAATTTTCGGAAATATTGCGCAGCGGGGCTGTTTCAAACGCTTGTCTTTTGTATGCCGCCGTGCTATAATAGAGAAAAACGAACAGGTCTTTAAGAGCGGTGCAGAGACGCCGACAAGACGGGTTCATTCCAAAAGGGAACCGAGGGGTCTTGCGGCATGCTCTGCCGCGGGACCTTTTTTTCGGGGAGGGAGTTATGGCAACCGTCATCATGGATCAATCGGGCTTAAAGCGCGCCGTCGTGCGTTTGTCGCATGAGATCGGCGAGCGGAACGAGGGCTTCGAGCGCGTCGTCCTCGTCGGCGTAAAGCGGGGCGGGGAGGTCGTGGCAAAGCGCATCGCCGCCTATCTTTCGCGCTCCGAGGGCATCTCGGTGCCCTGCGCGGGGCTGGATATCGGCATGACGAGGGACGATCTCATTACCGCCTTCCTCCTCCCCGATGCGACGAAGAACGAATTGGGCTTTCCGCTCGAGGGGAAGACGGTCGTCCTCTGCGACGACGTCCTCCACACGGGTAGGAGCGCGGTGGCGGGGATCGAGGCGCTCTTCCGTCTCGGGCGTCCCGAAAAAATTCAGCTCCTTGTCCTCGTGGACCGCGGGGGGCGGGAACTGCCCGTGCGCGCGGACTATGTAGGCAAAAACGTACCCACCTCGCACAGCGAGTATGTGGAAGTCGCCCTCACCGAACTCGGCGCGGCGGCGGATGAGATCGTCGTCACGAGGAAAGAGGGATGAAGCGCAAGGACCTTCTCGGGCTTTACGACCTCTCGGCGGAGGAGATCGGCGAGATCCTCTCCGTGGGACTGAACATGAAAAAGCTCCTGCGGCAGAATATCAAAAAACTTCCGCACCTCATGGGGAAGTCGGTGACGACCCTCTTCTATGAAAACTCCACCCGCACGCGGTGTTCCTTCGAGCTTGCGGCAAAATACATGGGGGCGCATGTCGTAAGCCTCTCGGTGGCGACCTCCTCCGTCCAAAAGGGGGAGACTCTCGTCGATACGGGCAAGACGCTCGACGCCATGATGAACGACGTGATCGTCATCCGCCACCCGATGGGGGGTGCGCCGCGGCTGCTCGCGAAGACGGTGAAGGCGCACGTCGTCAACGCGGGGGACGGCATGAACGAGCATCCCACGCAGGCCCTTCTCGACATGCTCACCATGCGGGAGCGGTGGGGGGACATTGCGGGGAAGACGGTCGCCATCCTCGGCGATATCGGCCACTCCCGCGTCGCCAAGAGCAACCTCTTCGGGCTTACCAAGCTCGGCGCAACGGTGCGCATGTACGCTCCCCGCACCCTCATGCCCACGGGGCTTGAGAGGATGGGGGCGAAAATCTGCTCCTCCCGCGAGGAAGCGGTGGAGGGGGCGGACGCCGTGATGGGGCTTCGCATCCAGCTCGAGCGGCAGCACGCGGGCAATTTCCCCTCTCTCGGGGAGTATGCGGCCTATTACGGCGTGGACGACGGGGTCCTCAAGTATGCCAAGGAGGGTGCGCTCGTGATGCACCCCGGCCCCGTCAACCGCGGCGTGGAACTCACCTCCTCCCTGATAGACGGGAAGGAGAGCGTCATCGAGGATCAGGTCCTCTCGGGCATTGCGGTGCGCATGGCGGTCCTGTTCCTTCTCACAAAGGAGGAGATCGCATGATCATAAAGAACGCGGAAGTCGTCTTAAAAGAGGGTGTAAAGAAACTCGATATCCGCATCGAGGAGGGGAGGATCGCGGAGATCAAACCTCAAATTAAGGGGGAGGGGTACGATTTTTCGGGATTGACCCTCTTCCCGGGGCTGATCGACATGCACGTCCATCTTCGGGAACCGGGGTACGAGAGAAAGGAGACGATAGAGAGCGGCGCGCGGGCGGCGGTCAAGGGGGGATTCACGCAGATCTGCTGCATGCCCAACACCAAGCCCGTTGCCGATAACAAGGTCGTCGTCACCTATATCAAGGCGCGCGCAAAAGAAGCGGACCTTTGCAAGGTCCACCCGATCGGCGCCATCACCGAGGGGCAGGAGGGGGAGAACCTCGCCGCCATCGGCGCCATGAAGGCGGCGGGCGCCGTGGCGCTCTCGGAGGACGGCAAGTCCGTCGTCCGCACCAATCTCATGGCAAACGCCATGCGGTATGCCGCCGACTTCGGCCTGAAGTGCCTCTGCCACTGCGAGGACAAGAGCCTTGTGGACGGCGGGGTCGTCCATGAGGGGTACTACTCCACCCTCACGGGCCCCAAGGGGAGCATCCGTGCGGCGGAGGATATCCTCGTCGCCCGCGAGATCTGCCTTGCCGAGAGC
>CANRFW010000072.1 GCA_947630035.1 uncultured Clostridia bacterium
GGTGGGGATCCCCTTTTTCTCGATGGCGTCCATCATCGCAAGAGAGTTCATGACGGTGGCGAGCATGCCCATCTGGTCGGCAACGGTACGGTCCATATTGGTGCCCTGCCTCCCCCGCCAGAAGTTTCCGCCGCCGATGACGAGGGCGATCTCCACCCCCATCTCATGCACTTTGACGAGTTGATCGACGACTCCGGAGACGACGTTTTCGTTGAGTCCGAATTTCTGCTCGCCCGCGAGCGCTTCGCCCGAGAGCTTCAAAAGCACGCGTTTATATTTCGGCGTCATGCCCTGCCTCCTTGGATGGGTTTTTTTAAGTATAGCACACCTCGGAAGAAAATGCAACCTCTCCTCCGAATATTTTCGGAAAGGGACGAAAAACCCAACGCCCTCCAACCCTTGCCCACCCCCGTCCCTGCGGGACACCCCCTCCCGTGGAGGGGGCAAGAGGCGCTGTGTTACCCCCGCACGTCATTCTTCTCCGCCACGTCACCCCGCCCCGCCACGTCACCCCGAGCGCAGTCGAGGGGTGACATGATACAACACGTCATGTCTCGACGTTGCTCGACATGACGTGGCGGGGGGTGACATGACGTATACGGTCGGGGCGGGATGACGTGGCGGAGCGGGGTGACGTACACGGTCGGGGCACACATGGCGTAACGATGCAGCAAAGCCGCAGGCCGTACCGCAACCATAAAAACTCTCAAAAGACTTGCCAAAATCCGCATAACATGGTATACTGCGGTCAAGGAGGAAAGAAATGAAAAAGATTTTTGCCGCGGCGGTCGCCGCCGTGATGGTATGCGGGCTGTGCCTTCCCGCCTTTGCGGGGTGCAAAAGCCCCTCACTGTATGCAACATTCGAAGCGCCCGAACTTCCCGCAGGCGTCGTCGATCTTCAATTCCATACCTACTCACGGATGGAGGAGGACGGGACGATTTATTATGACCTGCTCTCCTTCAGCTACGGCACGCAGAACGAAGTGTACCTCGACATTTGCGTGGAACCCGGATACCGCGTGAAGGAGGTCACCCTTCTCATCGAAGCGGAGGACGGGAGCTGGACGCAGATAATGACGGAGCTTGAAGAGGGATATTCGTTCATCGATGAATATTCCCTGCCGAACGAGGAGATCGTGGAATGCGTCAGGTACCGCACAAAGACCATGCCGAGCTTCAAGGGAAAATCGGGCAAAGCGAAGGTGCGCGTGCCCGTTCTCGAACTCGAAAGGGCGGAGTATAATCTGCGCATCGAAAAAATTTGGGACGACAGCGGCAACCCCGCGCCCGACACGGAGGCAATCGGCTCCCTTCTCGATACGCTTAAGTTCGAGGTCACGGCAAAGAACAAGAAAAGGACGTACACCTCGTGGGCGGAGTTTGAAGAGAATGTCCTCGGAAAAGACGATCTCTATGGCTTCGACGAGACCTTCAAGGTAAAAATTCATTACCCCGAGGGGACCAATCTCGACGATATTTCGGGCTACCCCGGTCTTATAGTCCTCTATATCGAGGCGGGCGAGAACTACGGCGGGGAGATCTTTGACGGCAGTTGGCGCTCCTGCAAGCAGCTTTCCGATTACGTGCCGGAGGGAGACGAATCGGACCCCGACGTGCGTATGATGAAGAACGACTTCGTGACCTTCGCCTATAACCTCAGAGACTACACGGCGCAATGGGAGTTTAAGATAGAGCGCGGCTCGAAGATCTGTTTCAACGAATACGACCTGTATTTCATCCTCACGTATTACAGCCTGCCGTATATCCATTAAACGGAACGAGGGAGAAATTCCGCCCTTTTCCGGAACAAAGACGCCGAAGAGTGCCGCAGCACTCTTCGGCGTCTTTGTCTCTTTCGTTACGTCACCCTTCGGCTACGCTACTTTTCCTAAGGTTCGTGCCGCCCTTCGATAGCATTCATGGCTGCAGGCGGGGCGGAGTGACGCATGTGCGCCCGCGGGGTGACATATTGGAGCGGGCGCACGTCATGTTGAGCGTAGCCGAAACATGACGCGCCAAAGCGGGCAAACTATTTCTCCCGCACCTTCATGGCGTTGAGTTCCTGCACCCTGCCGAGGAAAGTCGTCTTTTCGTCCCGCCTTTTGAGGGTCTCCGTAAAACGGGAGGTGACGAGGGTGTAAATGCAATAGATGGGCACCGCGCCGAGGTTGGTCTCGAGGAGGGAATTGACGACAAGGGTCGTGATTTTCTGACCCCAGTCCGCAATTTCCGCGCTGCGGATGCCGCCGACAAGGAGCGAAAATTCCCACGCGAACTGCACCAGAACGCCGATCGCGAGCATCCACAGGAGGGGGAACCGCTTCGTCTTATCCTTCTGAAAGAGGTTGTAAGCAATCGCCGCGCCGTACCCCAAGAGAAGAATAAGCGCCATGTAGCCGTGGTAGGAACCCGTCGTCCGCTGTATCTTGATGGGCGTAAGGTTCTGCCCGAACGTGCTTGCAAGGAGGGGCGCCGCGATCCACCACACCACGATGAGAAGCGACCACTCCAAGAGGTGTTTATCCTTGGAGAACCACAGCCAGATCCACACGAAGTTGGTGATGCCGTAACTCATACTCATCCACAGCAGCACCCAAAAGAGGTCCCCTCCCTCGATGGAGCGGGAGTGGGTGAGGAGGTGGAAGATGCCGTAGTCCACGATCATATAAAGGATCCCGCCCGCAAGTCCCCAAAGCAGGGTGAGATACTTCTTTTTGAGGATGAGGAGGACGCAAAGTCCCACCAAAAACGCAATGTCGAGATAGATATAGAGCGGGTTGAAGACCCTTTGCGCGACGATCTCCCCCGCGAGCAGTTTCTCCATACGGCCTCCTTTTCGATAAATTGTAGCACGGGCGGGGCGGGGTTGTCAAGCAAAGCGCCTCGCTTTCGCGGGGCGCCTTGCTGAGAGAATATGAAAAATAGGATGGGCTGAATGGAAGTATCTCCACTATACCCGAAGTAAGTGTTCAAAGTGTGACGGTTTCATAAAAACCGCATAAAATCAGAGATACTTGCGGGAAAGAAGCTCTGCGGTGCGGAGACCGTCTGCCGCGGCGGAGGAAATGCCCCCCGCATACCCGCACCCCTCGCCGCAGGGGTAGACCCCCTCCGCGCCTATCGCCTGCCCGTCCTCTCCGCGCAGGATGCGCACGGGCGAGCTTGTGCGGCTCTCCACCCCCGTGAGGACGGCGTCGGGACGGTCGAACCCGCGGAGCCGCCGCCCCATGTCGGGAATGGCGGCCCGGAGGGTCTGCACGAGAACGGCGGGCAGGTAGCTCTCCGCGGGGGCGAAGGAAGTGCCGAGCGCATAGGTAGGCTCCACCCCGCCGAACGCGCGGCTCTCCCGCCCCACGAGGAAGTCCCCCACGAGCTGGACGGGGGCACGGTAGCCGCCCGCCGCCGCATACGCCCGCCTCTCCATCTCCCGCTGGAAGGCGACGCCCGCGAGGGGATCGTCGCTATGAAAATCCTCTTTCTTCACCTGTACGACGACGGCGGAGTTGGCGTTTTTGCCGTCCCGTGCGTAGTCACTCATGCCGTTGACGACCACCCCGCCCTCCTCGCTCGCCGCGGGCACGACCACCCCGCCCGGGCACATGCAGAAGGTGAACGCCGCCCTCTCCCCCGCATGGGAGACGAGCTTGTAGTCCGCCGCGGGAAGTTCCGCATAGCGGGGGCCGTATTGCGCCCTCCCGATCTCCGCCTGCGGGTGTTCGATACGCAGCCCCGCCGCGAACTCCTTCTGTTCCATTTGAAACCCGCGGGCGCGCAGCATTGCAAAGGTGTCCCGCGCGCTGTGCCCGATCGCAAGCACGATGTCGTCCGCCTCCTCCCGCACGCCGTTCACGGTGATAACGGCCTTTCCGCCCCTCCTCTCAAGGTCGGTGAGGAGGGCGCCGAAGCGCACTTCCCCGCCCGCGGAGAGGATATATTCCCGCATCGCCGCGACGATCCCGCGCAGCCTGTCGCTGCCGATGTGCGGCTTGTTGAGGTATTCGGTCTCGGGGGGCGCGCCGAAGCGGACAAAGGTCCCGAGGACGTCCGCATGAAGGGGGGAACCCGTCTGCGTGTTGAGTTTGCCGTCCGAAAAAGTCCCCGCGCCGCCCTCGCCGAACTGCACGTTGCTCGAGGGATCGAGGACGCCCGTCTCGCGGAACCGCCTCACGTCCTCCGCGCGCTCCTCCACCCTCTTCCCCCTCTCGAGGAGGACGGGCCTTATCCCGTGATCGAGAAGGCGGAGGGCGCAGAACAGCCCCGCGGGTCCCGCGCCGACCACGAAGACGCGGGGCATTTTTTTGACTTTTTCATACATTTTGGGGGGATGGGGTACGGTTTTTTCCGAACACTCCACCGTATACACCCACTTGATATCCCCCTTGTCGCGGGCGTCGAGAGACTTTTTCAGGATGCGGAAATAGCGGCACGGGGCGCGGAGTTTTCTCTCGCAGAGGGCGAGAAGCTCCCTCTCGTCCGCAAAGGCGGAGAGCTTGATATCTTTTAAGAGCAGCATCTTGCGATCCCCTCCGTGACGGCGTGCGCCGAGGCAAACGCCCATTGGAGATTGTACCCCCCGCACTCGCCGTCTGCATTCAGAATTTCACCCGCGAAGTACAGCCCCCCGCGGAAAACACTCATGAGATCGCCGTCCGTCTCCGCGAGGGGGATCCCCCCTTTGGTGACCTGCGCCTCCCCGAACCCCATCGTCCCCCGCACGGTGAGGGGGAACCGCTTGACAAGGGCGAGGAGCTTCTCCCCCGATGCGCGTGCGTAGAGGGCGCGGGCAAGCCCGTTGTTGAGGATGCAGAGGAGGGGCTCCTCCCTCCCCTTCGCCGCAAGGGCGAGTCTCTCCGCGGAGACGTCGGGCAAGAGGTCGAGGAAGATCCCGTCCCCCGCCGCCGCATACGAGGAGGCGCGGAAGACGGCGTCCCCCGAGATCCCGTTTTCGGTGAAGAGGACGTCCCCCCGGTCGCGGAAGATCTCCTTCCCCTCCCGCACGAGGGTGACCGCGGCGTCCACGCGGATGCCCCGAAGCCCCTTGACAGAGGCGGGGTCGCACTTGAGGCGCACGAGGGCGGGAGAGAGCGGGGTCACGGTGTGCCCGAACTTCTGCGCGAGCGCATACGCCGTGCCGTCCGTGCCGAAATGCTCCGCCGCCCTTCCGCCCGCCGCAAGCACGACTGCGTCCGCATGCATTTGTCCCCCCTCCCATGCGAGGCAAAAATCCCCCCCGTATGTGAGTTCTCTCACTTGCGCCCCGAGGCATATGCGGACATTCCGCTTTTTCAATTCGAGGCGGAAAAGATCGGTGACGGCGGAGGCCTGTCTGCTCGCGGGGTACACCCTACCGCGGCCGTCGGGGAGGAAGATGCCCCCCATCGATTGGAGGAATGCGACCGTCTCCTCCGCACCGAAACGGAGAATGCGGGCGACCTTGTCCCGATCGTCCGAGAAGTAGTGTTCCGCCCCCATGCGGAGATTTGTGACGTTCCCCTGCCCATTCCCCGTGGCGGAGAGTTTGCGCCCGAGCCTCTCCCCGCGCTCGAGTACGGTGACGGGGAAGCCCTTCCGCGCAAGCATGACGGCGCATGCCATGCCCGCAGCGCCGCCGCCGATTACCGCGATTTTCTTCATAATCAAATGATACAACAAGAGAAAATTTTTGTCAACGGTTGACAGCCCCGATTTTTCGTGATAAAATAGTTCCGAGAATAGAAAGGAGAGAGATAAGATGGATTCCGTTGTTCAGTATCTTTTCAAAGACCACCTGCCCCTCACGATCGTCGTCGGCATCATTCTGCTGCTCATCCTTGCGCTCGTGATCCTCATGATCGTGCTTGCCGTAAAGGATAAGAAGGCGGCGAAGAAGCTCGCGCAAGAACCCGCCCCCGTCTCCGAAGAGAGCGAGGAACAGCCCGGAGCGGCCGAGGAGAAACCCGAGGAACAGCCCGCGGAACAGCCCGAGGCAAAGCCCGAAGAAAAGCCCGAGGAGAAACCTGCGGAGAAGCCCGCGGAACAGCCCGCGGAAAAAGAGGAACCCGCCCCCGCCGAAAAGAAGGAGCCTGTTCCCGAGGAGAAACCCGCGGAGAAGAAGGAGGAGCGCGAGGCGGTCCGTCCCGATTCCGACGAAGAGGAAGAGCCCGTAAAGGAAGAGAAGCCCGCGAAGAAGACGGTGACCGTAAAGGCGGAGCCGAAGCCCGCCGCGAAGAAGCCCGCGGCAAAGCCCGCACCCGCAAAGGCGGAGCCGAAGCCCGCGCCCGCAAAGGCGGAGAAGCCCGCCGAGAAACCCGCGGAGAAGGTATCTTCCGTCAACGGGAAGTGGGTCATCTATAAGACGAACGGCAAGTTCTCCTTCCGTCTCGTCGCCTCCAACGGCGAAGTGATGCTTACCTGCAGCGTCCCCTATGCGACGCTCGCAAGCGCAAAGCAGGGCATCAAGACGTACAAACAGAACATTGCCAATCCCGAAAACCTGCAGATCGACGATTCGAGCAAGAGCGGGAGCTACTCGGTGAAGATCCTCAACGCGCGCGGCGGACTGCTTGCGACGAGTTCCGATTACAAGACCCGCGCGGGCTGCGAGAATGCGGCGGAGTCCATCAAGCGCTGGGCGGCGACCGACGCCGTCGAGATCCTCGCGGACGATGAGAAGTAAAAAATACGGGAAAGGGGCGGCATATGCCGCCCCTTTTTTTACGGAAATTTTCTCGGAGAGCGCCGAGGCGCTTTCCAACGTCATGCCGAACCGTCTCAAACGCCCGCCCGCAAATTGCGGGCGGGCGTTTGAGACGCGTGAGGAAACTCTGTTCGGAAGAAGGGCGAGATTCCTCTCTGCGTTCGGAATGACGTGGCGGGGCGGCCGGCTGTTTTTCAGAGATAATTTTTGATCTCCCGCGAGGTGAGGAGGCGGGCAAAGACTTCGGCGAGGGGGTCGGTATCCGCCTCGGCGATCCTTCCCCCATCCGCGAGGCGGGCGAGGGCGGGGTCGAAGGGGAGTTTCGCGAAGGCGGGGAAAGCGTATTTCTTCGCAAGCTCTTCCGCGCGGCTCTTCCCGAAGATCTCGTGCTTCTTGCCGCAATCGGGGCAAATAAAATAGCTCTCGTTCTCCACAAGCCCCAAGAGGGGCACATTCATGAGATTTGCCATGTTTACGGCCTTCTCCACGATCATGCCCACAAGGTCCTGCGGGGTGGTGACGACCACGACCCCCGAGAGCGGGATGCTTTGGAAGACGGTGAGGGGCACGTCACCCGTGCCGGGCGGCATGTCGATGAAGAGGAGGTCGAGGTCCCCCCAGATGACGTCCGTCCAGAATTGGAGGGCTGCCCCCGCGATGAGGGCGCCGCGCCACACGACGGGGTCGCTGTCATGCTCCAAAAGGCTGTTCATGGAGATGAGTTTGACGCCGCACCCCGAGAGGACGGGCTCGATGCCGTCTTTCGCGCCCGTGGCCCGTGCCGCCGCCCCGAATGCCTTGGGGACGGAGGGACCCGTGACGTCCGCATCGAGGATGCCGACCTTGTAACCCATTGCCTGTGCGCGGACGGCGAGAAGAGAGGTGACGAGGGACTTCCCCACTCCCCCCTTGCCGCTCGCCACGGCGACGACCCGCTTGATGTGCGAGCGCTTATGGGCGGGCTTTATGAGGGAAGTTTTGCTCCGCGAGCCGCAATCCGACCCGCAGGTGGAACAATCGTGCGTACAAGTTGCCATACCGTTCTCCTTATGTTGCGCCCATTATACCACTTCCCGCAAAGAGTTGGCAACCGTTTACGGAAAATTTTTTGCGCCCCTCCCGTTTTCGCTTGCAAAAAGCCCCGAAATCGGCTATACTGTTTGTGCTGTGATAGGCGGGGAGTTAGCGGTGCCCTGTATCTGCAATCCGCTATAGCAGAGCCGAACGCT
>CANRFW010000073.1 GCA_947630035.1 uncultured Clostridia bacterium
GGCGCGGCGTGTCGAGGGATCTCGCGCAGATTGCTTTACACTGCGGGCGAAGAAATTTGCGAGGAAAGGTACATGCACGGGACGTCCCTCATTCCGAACGGAGCCGCAGGCGGAGTGAGCGAATCTTTCCCTATAAGATACGCTCCGCCGCTATGCGGCGTCGGTATGAGGAGGGGCGCACGGGTTTCCGCGTCATGTCTCGACTGCGCGACTTCGCCTTACGGCTCGTGCCGCCCTTCGATAGCATTCATAGCTGCGGGCGGGGCGACATGACGTGTGCGCATCCCGCCCCGCTTTTGTACGTCACCCCGTCGCGGCTCTTTTATACGTCATTCCGAACCGTCTTTGCCGCCCGCCCGCAGATTGCGGGCGGGCGGCAAAGACGCGTGAGGAAACTCTGTTTCGGAGAAGTGGCGAGATTCCTCCGCCGCAAAGGGCGCGGCACCCCCTTGTCCACCCCCCGAGGCCACCAAGGGAAAACCAAACAACACCCCCCCCGAGGGCGTTAAAGGAAAACCAAGCGGCATGTCCCACAAAATCACCCGATAAAAACGTGCGCCGTGCGCAAGGATTTTTCCGAAAAATTCGTTCTAAAAATAGACAAACGCCCGCACGCGTGATATAATATGGGCAGTGTCGGCCAAAAAGCCGAAAGGAGAGTATCATGGACCTTAATTTACTCACCATCATCGTGATGTTTGCGTCCGTTCTTGGTCTCGGATACGCCGCTCTCAACTTCTATCTCACGAAGAAGCTGAAAGAGGGAAACGAGCGGATGCAGTACATTGCGGCCAAGATCCGCGAGGGTGCGGGGGCATTCATCAAATATGAGTACAAGATCGTCGCCATCATCGGCTCGATCGTTGCCGTCGTCCTCGTTCTCGTCATCTCGTGGGAAGCGGGCATCGCCTTCGTCATCGGCGCGGTCATGTCGGCGACGGCGGGCTTTGTCGGCATGAAGATCGCGACCTACGCGAATGTGCGCGTCACCAACGCCGCCAACGAGACGAGAAACACGGGCAAGACCTTGAAGGTCGCCTTCCGCGGCGGCTCCGTCATGGGGCTGTGCGTGGCGGGGTTCGCCCTTCTCGGCGCGATCATCGTCTACTGCATCTTCGGCTGGGGCCTGCACATGATCAATGTAAACGGCAACGGCCTTGCGGAGATCGTCGTCGAAAACAAGCACTTCCTCACCAAGCAGCCCTATAACCTTTCCATCATTCTCTCGGGTTACGCGCTCGGCTGCTCCATCATCGCCCTCTTCAACCGCGTGGGCGGCGGCATCTACACGAAGGCCGCGGACATGGGTGCCGACCTCGTCGGCAAGACGGAGGCGCACATTCCCGAAGACGACCCCCGCAATCCCGCGACCATCGCCGACAATGTGGGCGACAACGTGGGCGACGTGGCGGGCCTCGGCGCCGACCTCCTCGAGAGCTATGTGGGGGCGATCATGGCGACCGTCATTCTCGCGATCGAACTGTTCGTACACACCTCCGTCAACAATATTCCCGCCCTCACCCCGAGTCTTCTCCAGAAGATGGTCCTCTTCCCCGTGATCTTCGCGGGCATCGGGCTTATCGGGTGCGTCATCGGCATTTCCTTCCCCCTCATCAAGAGAAAGCTGTCCGATAATCCTCACCTCGAACTCAATCTCGCGACGTGGATCTCGGCGGGCGTCACCCTCATCGGCGGCTGTGTCCTCTCCGTTCTCCTCTTCAAGGACGAGACCTCGGAGACCCTCCGCACCGCAAAGATGATCGCCGGCCCCGTCACGCCGTGGGTGTGCGCCGCGATCGGCATCGTCGCGGGCATCGTCATCGGCATGCTCTCCGAGTACTACACGAGTTACGACCACAAGCCCACCAAGAATATCTCGGCGGCGAGCAAGGAGGGCGCGGCCCTCACCATCACGCAGGGCATGGCGACGGGCATGATCTCCAC
Organism: uncultured Clostridia bacterium; assembly: GCA_947630035.1. GTDB lineage: Bacteria > Bacillota > Clostridia > Christensenellales > Borkfalkiaceae > Gallimonas. Next base: position 1,945 of record CANRFW010000073.1, read on the forward strand.
CATGCTTCCCGTCGTGGTCCTCGGCGTCGCGATCTTTGCGAGCTTCGCGGTGGGCGGCATGTTCGGCGTCGGGTGCGGCGCAATGGGCATGCTCTCCTTCGTCGCGGCGACCGTCTCCGTCGACACCTACGGTCCCATTTCGGACAACGCGGGCGGCATCGCCGAGATGAGCGGGCTGGACGAAGAGGTGCGCGAGATCACCGATAAACTCGACAGCGTGGGCAACACCACCGCCGCGATCGGCAAGGGCTTTGCGATCGGCTCCGCCGCACTCGCCACCATGAGTATGATGTCGAGCTACCTCTATGCGGCGGGTGAGGCATTCATGCAGGACGGCGCAAACCTCCTCCTCAACATTATCCGCGGCGACGTCATCGTCGGCGCGATCGTGGGAGCGGCCATCCCCTTCCTCTTCTCGGGGATGCTCATCAACGCCGTCGCGAAGGCGGCAAGGCAGATGGTGGAGGAAGTCCGCCGTCAATTCCGCGAGAACCCCAAGATCCTCTCGGGCGAGGAGGACCCCGACAGCACCCGCTGCGTGAAGATCTCCTCGCAGGGCGCGTTGAAGCAGATGATCGTGCCCTCCGTCATCGCCATCTCCATCCCCGTCGTGTGCGGCTTTGTCTTCGGGCCGGGCTTCGTGGGGGGCATTCTGATCGGTGCTACCCTCTCCGCCATCATGCTTGCGATCTATACGGGCAACGCGGGCGGCGCATGGGATAACGCGAAGAAGTACATAGAGAGCGGCGGCGTGGAAGGCGTGAAGAAGGGCGAAGAGGGGTACGACGCCGTACACGATGCGGCGGTCGTCGGCGACACCGTGGGCGATCCTTTGAAGGACACGGTCGGCCCCTCCCTCGATATCCTCATCAAAATTATGTCTACGATCTCGCTCGTGTGCGTGGTGGTGTTCAGCGATTTCAACCTCATGAACGCCATCCCCGGGCTTGCGAAGATCTTCGGCATGTAAGAGCGCCACGGGCGGAAAACAGGATACCGCGCCGCGCAATACGGAACGCAAAGAGGGGGGCTTCGGCCCCCCTCTTTCTTTCCCCGCATTATCCGCTACGTCATTCCAATGCCGCGCCCGCTTAAACACCACGTCATTTCGACGCCGTGCGTGCGGCCAACAACGTCATTCCAATGCCGCGCCTACTTAAACAATACGTCATTCCGACGCCGCGTTCTTTGCGGCGGAGGAACCTCGCCCTTTTCGCAACGTCATGTCTCGACTACGCTCGACATGACGTGGTAGCCTGTGCGCCCCGCGCCTCCCTCATACCGACGTTACGCGCGCACCGTGCCGCGCCCGCACGACCCACCCACGTCATTCCGACGCCGCGCTCTTTGCGGCGGAGGAACCGCATCGTTTTCCGAAACAGAGTTTCCTCACGCGTCTATGCCGCCCGCCCGCAATCTGCGGGCGGGCGGCATAGACGGTTCGGAATGACGTATACGAACGGTTGCGCGCGCGCCTCGCCGCGCCTGCCCCGCCCCCGTGCTTTGTAAACAATAATCCGCCCCCATGTATGCAAAATGCGCACATGGGGGCGGAAAAAATAACGTCCCCCCTCCGGAGAGGGGGGACGGGAGGGGTTGGTGATGCGTCACATCACCACGATGTTCTTCTGTTCGAACTGCTCCTTGAGGTCCGCGGGGAAGTTGTCGTCCGTGATGATCACGTCGATATCGTCGAGCCGCGCGAAGGTGTAGGGCATGATCTTGCCGATCTTCGAGCTGTCGAGCATCATATACATGGACTTCGCCTTTTTCCTCGTCATCTTGAGGAGGTCGGCCTCGATCTGCGAGCCGCACGAGAAACCGTTCTCGGGGGTAAATGCCGAGGCGGAGATGATGGCAAGCTCGAAGTTGGTGTTCTCGAAATAGCTCCTCGCCACGGGGGACGCGGTGGAGAGGTTCTCCTTCATCACCTGTCCGCCGAGGACGGTGACGTGCAGGTTCTTTTTCTGCGCGAGTTCGATCGCCACGGCAAGCCCGTTGGTGAAGACGTGTACGTTCACGTCGGGCATTTCCTTGGCGAGGGAGAGGGCGGTCGTCCCGCCGTCGATGAAGAGGGAGGTGTTCTCGTCGATGAGACGCGCCGCCTTCTGGGCGATGCGGATCTTCTCGTCGGTGTGGATCACCGTCTTCTTCACGTAAGGCTCCCCGGAGACTTTCTGCACCTCCTTCACACTCATTGCGCCGCCGCGGACGCGGATGATCCTTCCCTGCTGCTCGAGCTGGAACAGATCGCGCCGCAAGGTCATCTGGGATACATTGGGAAAATAGTCGTCGAGCTGATCGAGCGTGAGCCTGCCCCGTTTATCGAGAAGTTCCGCGATCTCTTCGATCCTGTCGCGTTTCATAAAAAACAATCCTCCTTATAACGGTAAAATAATCCTTTGCTAAAATCTAACACACTTTTTTGATTTTGTCAATAGATTTCTGAAATTTTTTTCTCAAAACAGTAAAGAAATTTTATATATATTACGAATTCCAATCCGCTCGTTCATAATGTGATTTAACTTTTGAGATAATAAAACACAAAGTTTACTAATTTATCCAGAAAGCGAATAATTCAAACAAAAATACCTGTTCATTTTGTTATCTTTTCATTTTCGTAGAATAAGGCAGATTTTTTTGCCCCGTTTGAAAGAAACGCACGGACGGGGGAGAGGACGGGGCGAAGGCCGTAAAACGGAGGAGGGGCGCCGCCCTTTGCGCAAGAAATTTTCCGCTGCCTTTCAAATCGGTTGCGTTTTTACTCCGTAAATGGTACAATAGCACCATGGAATCCTATCTTGCCGCGCTCGATGAGTACTTCTGCGCGCGTTATTCGGACTATGTGAAACTCTCCGCACTCGAGGGCTACGAGATGCCCGAGGTGCTGTATGTCGCCAAAGACGGCAATATCGTCCGCCGCGACCCCTCCGTCATGCGGCTCACGGGGCAAGCCAAACGCGAGGAGCTTCTCGCCCGTCTCAAGAAGAACGCGGGGGACGTGAATTTTACCTTCGGGTACGCCTTCATCCCCTTTTCGGACAAATTCAAAAACCCCCTCCGCAAGGGGACGTTTTCCAAACTTCTGCCCGCCGCCCTGCATGCCTGCGGGGAGACGGCGGAGAGCGCGGGGGAGAAGCTCGAAATAGAGCCGCGCTTCTGGAAAAAGATCGTGAAGGGGAGCCTGTATCCCGAAAAAAATCTCATCCTCGCCCTCGCCCTCGTCTGCGCCATGCCCATAAAGATCGCGACGGAACTTCTCGCCTCCCGCGGATTTTTCTTCGATCCCGAGAACGTGCGGGACGTCGTCGTCGAATATCTTCTGCAGAACGGGGTGACCAATCCCGCCATGCGGGACAGGTGCCTTGCGGAATACAACCTCACGAGCCTGCCCATCCGCCGCAACCCCGCGGAGGAAAAGGAGGAAGCGCATGAAGATCTATAATTCGCTCACCCGCCGCAAGGAGGAGTTTGTCCCCCTCGAAAAGGGCAAGGTCAGAATGTATGCCTGCGGCATCACCGTCTCGGGCGAGGCGCATATCGGGCATGCCTTTCAGGCCATCATCTACGATATCTTCCGCAAGTTCCTCGAGAAGGAGGGTTACGCGGTGACCTATGCCCGCAACTATACGGACGTGGACGACAAGATCATCGCAAAGAGCCGCGAGACGGGCATCCCCGCCGACGTGTATGCGGCGCAGATGATCGAGAAGACGGACGCGGTCATGGCCCGTGCCCATATCGACGAGCCCACCCTCTGGCTCAAGGCCACCGAGAATATCGGCAATATCATCTCCTTCATCGGGGCCCTCATCGAAAAGGGGCACGCCTATGCCGCCCCGAACGGGGACGTCTATTTCGACGTAGATACCTATCCCGCCTACGGGCACCTCTCTGGACGGGACAAGGAGGAGATGCTCGACGGGGTGCGCGTCGAGAACGACGAAAACAAGAAGAACCCCTACGATTTCGCCCTCTGGAAGGCGGCGAAGGCGGGGGAGATCTGCTGGGATTCCCCTTGGGGAAAGGGCAGGCCGGGCTGGCATATCGAATGCTCGGCGATGAACCGTGCCGCATTCGGGGAACAGATCGATATCCACGGCGGCGGGAGGGACCTCATCTTCCCCCACCACGAGAACGAGATCGCCCAGAGCGAGGCGCTCACGGGCAAGCCCTTTGCAAAGTATTGGACGCACAACGGCCTCATCAAGATCAACGGGCAGAAGATGAGTAAATCCCTCGGGAACGTCCTCCTTCTCTCCGATTTGCTCGATAAGTATTCGGACGAGGCGCTGAAATTCGCCCTCCTCTCCTCCAATTACCGTGCCGACCTCAACGTGACGGACGACCTGTTTCCCGCGGCGGAGGCGCACCTCGTGCGGTTTTACACCCTCATCGGGAAGACCGAGGGGGCGTTCCCTGCGGAGACGGGGCTGTATCCCGCAATCGAAGAGACCTTCAATGCGGCAATGCGGGACGATTTCAACACCGCGCTCGCCCTCTCCGATCTCTTCGGCTACTTCAGGGAGGCAGGGCGGCTGCTTTCGGAAAACGACCCCGCGGCGCGGCGGATCACGAACCAGATACGAGAGACCTATTCCCTCCTCGGGCTGTTCAAAAAGGACGCGGCGGAGTACCTCGCAAAATACGCGGGGGAGGAAGAGGTGCCCGCAGAGGTAAAAGAGATCGCCGAGAAGAGGTGGGAGGCGCGCAAGAGCAGGGATTGGGGGACTTCGGACGCCCTCCGCGAAAAGCTCAAAGAGCTGGGTTACGCCGTGAAGGACGCCAAAGACGGCTACACCCTCTCGAAGATTTAGTCTGTCCGCCCCTCTCATTTTCCCATTTGCGGGAAGTACAGAGTGCCCTCCCCTTGCTTCCCCCACGGGAAGTACAGAGCGCCCTCCCCTTGCTTCCCCCACGGGAAGTACCCCGCAGGGGGGATAGGGGTTTGCAGCCAAGCACAATCAACCCCCTACTTCGCCTTACGGCTCGTGCCGCCCTTCGATAGCATTCATAGCTGCAGGCGGGGCAGTCACGCCAAAGGGCGGCGTGCCGGCTCCCCCCCAAAGGGGGCGCCGAGAGAGAAAGCGGAGCCGAAAAAACATGCGGATCTATCGTCACAAACTTGTGCGCTATGCGCGCGAAATGCGGAAAAACATGACCGAAGAGGAACGTAAATTGTGGTACGTTTGTTTGGTGAAGTTGCCCGTTAAGTTTGTGCGGCAGAGAGAATTCGGAGACTATATCGTAGATTTCTATTGCGCGGAAAGGAAGCTCGCGATCGAGATCGACGGGACGCAACACTTCGAGACAGCCGGTGAGAAATACGATTTGAAAAGGGACGAATTTCTGAATCGACAGGGAATTACAGTCGTAAGATATTCGAATTTACAGATACACCGTGAGTTTGAAGCGGTGAAAGCGGATATTTTACAGCGACTCGGGCTGGAATAAACCATCCCGCCCGCCCCGCTTCCCCCGCGACAAGTACAGAACGCCCGCCTCTCGCTTCCCCCGCGGGAAGTACAGAGTGCCCTCCCCTTGCTTCCCCCGTTTGGGGGAAGTACCCCGCAGGGGGGATAGGGGTTTGCAGTTAAGCAAGACCGAGAACCCCCTCAGTCACGCCAAAAGGCGGCGCGACAGCTCCCCCAAAGGGGGGAGCCGAGAAC
>CANRFW010000074.1 GCA_947630035.1 uncultured Clostridia bacterium
GGAGGTGCGCTGGGCGATGATGATCTTGGTCGTCGTGGGGATATAGTCGCGGAACGCCTTCCGAATCAAAGCATCCGTGTGGGTATCCACCGCGGAGGTGCTGTCGTCCAAAATGAGGATCTTGGGCTTTTTCAGGAGGGCGCGCGCAATGCACAGGCGCTGCTTCTGCCCGCCCGAGACGTTGGTGCCCCCCTGCTCGATATAGGTATCGTATTTCTTGGGGAAGGTTTGGATGAACTCATCCGCCTGTGCGAGACGGCACGCCTCCTCGAGTTCCTCGTCGGTGGCGTTCGGGTCTCCCCAGCGGAGGTTCTCCTTGATGGTGCCCGAGAAGAGGACGTTCTTCTGGAGGACGACGGCGACTTGGTTGCGGAGGGCTTCGAGGTCGTATTCCTTCACGTCCCTCCCCCCTACTTTCACGGTCCCCTCCGTCGCGTCATAGAGACGGGAGATGAGGTTGACGAGGGAGGTCTTGCCCGTACCGGTGCCGCCGATGACGCCGATCGTCTCCCCCGATTTTATGTGCAGGTCGATGCCGTTGAGGACGAACCGCTCCGCCGCCGCCGAGTATTTGAAGGAGACGTTGTCGAAATCGATGGAGCCGTCCTCCACTTCGTATACGGCGTTCTCGGGGCTGCGGAGGGTGGGCTCCTCGCGGAGGACTTCGTCGATACGGCGCATGCTCTCGATGGACATGGCGATCATCGCGAAGACCATGGAGAACATGGTGAGGGACATGAGGATCTGCATCCCGTACACGACGAGCTGGGAAATGGTCCACACCGTCATCCCCGCCGTCTTGAAGATGAGATAGGCGCCGAGGAAGAGGGTCGTCGAGAGGACGGTATAGAAGAAGAACTGCATCACGGGGTTGTTCCACGCGAGAATGCGCTCCGCCTTGGTAAAGTCCATCTGCACGTCGGTCGCGGCGCGATCGAACTTCTTCTTCTCGAAGTCCTCGCGGACATACGCCTTGACAACGCGGATGCCCGAGATATTTTCCTGTATGCTCTCGTTGAGGTTATCGTACTTCTTGAACACCCGCCTGAAGAGCGGCATCGTCCTCCACATGATGAGGAAGAGGATGACGGCAAGGGGCGGGATGACGGCGATGAAGATCCACGCGAGGTTTCCGCCGATGACGAACGCCATCACGGCGGAGAAGATCATCATGAGGGGGCTGCGGATCGCCGTGCGGATGATCATCATGAAAGACATCTGCACGTTCATGATATCCGTCGTCATGCGGGTGACGAGGGAGGGCGTGGAGAACTTATCGATATTCTCGAAGGAGAACTCCTGCACCTTGTAGTAGATATTCCTGCGGAGATTCCTCGCGAACCCCGCCGAAGCCTTCGCGCAGAAGAGCCCCGCGAGGGCGCCGCAAATGAGGGAAGCGATCGCCATCGCGACGAGGATGAGGGCATACTGCCCGATGCCGAGCGAGTTCCACGAGGCCCCCGTGCCCCACATGCCCGCGCCGTTCTGGATCGCGGAACCGAGCTTTGTGATGACGAACGGGATGAGGCATTCGAGAACGACCTCCCCCGTCACGATAATGGGCGAAAGCACGGTCGGGACCGTGTATCCGCGGATACATTTAGCAAGCCTTCTTATCAAAAGAGTCACCTCCGGTATTGCAAAGGAAGACGAACAATTCCCGCAGAGAAGAAAAAGGGCGCGGCACTTCTCTCGTGTATGCGCGCGGTGCGGGTATAATTGTGTACATATTAACAGAAGAAAAATAAAATGTCAAACGATTGAGGGGGACTTCCCCTTTTTTCACAAAAAAAACATAGAAGAAAGCCGCGCGCGTGCGCGGCTCCGCTGCCTCAGGAAAGCTCTTTCTTAAAGTCTTTGAGGAGCCTCGACTCGATGCGGGAGATCTGCACCTGCGAGACCCCGACGGCCTTCGCGACTTCGCTCTGCGTCATGTCGCGGAAGAAGCGCAGAAACACGATCTTCTTCTCCCGCTCGGGGAGTTTCTCGATGGCCTCCTTTAAGACCATCTTCTCGAGCATGTCGTCCTGATCCTCCCCCGCGGGGAGCCGCTCCAAAAGGGTCGCCGACTTCTCGTCCTTGTAGTCCCCCGTCTCATAGATGGAGACGGGCATCCGCGAGGAGCCCATCGTGAACACCACCTCGCTCTCATCCATGTGAAAGACCTCGGCAAGCTCCTTTACGGAGGGCTGTTCCCCGTGTTCGGCGGCATACGTTTCCACATAGCGGCCGATCTCCCTCGCCGCCTTCTTCATGGCACGGGAGACTTTCACGCTGCCGTCGTCCCGCAAAAACCGCTTGATCTCTCCCGCGATCATGGGCACCGCATAGGTCGAAAACCGTACCCCATATCCCTCGTCGAAGCCCGCGATCGCCTTCAGAAACCCCATGCAGGCGAGGGAGAAGAGGTCGTCGTAATCCACCCCCTTGCCGAGGTACCGCCGCAGAATGCTCTTGAGAAGGGAGGTGTTGTGGGTGACAAGCTCCTCCTTGGCGGCGGCGTCCCCCGCCTTTGCGCGGCGGAGAAGGGCGAGCGTCTCCTCCTCACCGAGCATGGCCCGCCCTCTTGCCGAACGTCTTGCCCATCTTCACCCGCGTCCCCTTCCCCTCCTCCGAGAGGACGGAGAAATCGGTCATGAACGTCTGCATGATGGTAAACCCCATGCCCGAACGCTCCTCGTCCGCGAGGGTGGTGAAGAAGGGGGCGAGCGCCTCCGCCACGTCCGGGATCCCCCGCCCCTCGTCCGCGATCTCGATCTCGAGGCGGTCCCCCTCCGTTTTGCACACGATCTCGATCCACCCCTCCCCTCCCGCATAGCCGTGGACGATGCAGTTGGTCACCGCTTCGGAGACGGCGGTCTTCACGTCCGAGAGTTCGTCGAGACTCGGCTCGAGGGGCAGCGCGAACGCCGCAACACAGTTACGCGCAAAGGTTTCGTTCTCCGAACGGGAGAGAAATTTCAGCCGCATTTCGTTCATATAAATACCTTTACAGCTTGGGCATCAGCGTGTAGACGCCGCTGAGTGCCAGAATTTTATCCGCGCTTGCATCGGGGTTCTCGAGATACATGTCCATGCCGAAACTTTTGAGTTTCTTGTACCGCCCGAAAAGAAAGCCGATGCCCGTCGAATCCATGAATTTGACCCCCGCGAGGTTGAACACGGCACGCGAAAGCCCCGCGTTCTCCTCGATAAGCCTGTCCGCCTGCCCGCGGATGGCGGAAACGGAGTGTTCGTCGAGTTCCCCCGAAAGATAGAGATAGAGGGCGTTCCCCTCCCGATTGCTCTGAAGCGTCATACCGTGCCTCCCCGATTGGTCACGGCGATTATAACAGACGGCGGAAGGGGGGATTTTGACGGTTTCCCGAAAAGAAAAGGAGATCATGCCGAAAAAAAGTTTTCCGAATTGCCGAAAAGTCCCGCAAAAACACTTGACTTTTCTCGGGGATTATACTATGATAAACAAGCGTTCTGTGTTAGCGTTCCTTGCTTCGGGCCTTTAGCGCAGTTGGTCAGAGCAGTCGGCTCATAACCGATCGGTCCGCGGTTCAAGTCCGTGAAGGCCCACCAAAGGACGCAGAGCGGCGCAGGAGCCCTCCTGCGTCCACTTTGCGGGACGCAACAAGGAATGGCCCCATGGCCCAGTAGCTCAGTTGGTTAGAGCGCCAGCCTGTCACGCTGGAGGTCGACGGTTCGAGCCCGTTCTGGGTCGCCAAACATGGGAGCCGCATTCCGAGGAATGAGGCTCCCGCCATGAAAGGCTCTTGGCTTGGTAGCTCAGTTGGTAGAGCGGAGGACTGAAAATCCTTATGTCGGCGGTTCGATTCCACCCCAAGCCACCACACGCCGGTGTAGCTCAATCGGCAGAGCAGCTGATTTGTAATCAGCAGGTTGCAGGTTCAATTCCCGTCACCGGCTCCACCGATCGCAGTTAAAATTTCATATACGGGTAGGTTCCAGAGCGGCCAAATGGATCAGACTGTAAATCTGACGTCACTGACTTCGGTGGTTCGAATCCACCCCTGCCCACCACAAAATGGCACCCTTTTCGGGTGCCGTTTTGTGGTGGAAAGAGGCGGTAAAAAGAAACGCCGCGTGGTTCGCCCCGCGGCAGAAAGAGAAACGGAAAAAACTTGCATAAACGGCAAAGCAATGCTATATTTATTCTAAAAATTCTTTATTCCCATTCAATGGTTGCGGGGGGTTTGGAGGTAATGTCGTAAACCACCCTGTTCGCGCGCTTCACTTCGTTCGTGATGCGCGTCGAAACCTTTTCCAATACGTCGAACGGGATGCGCGCCCAGTCGGCGGTCATCGCGTCTACACTCGTGACGGCGCGGAGAGCGATGACGTTCTCATACGTCCGAAAATCCCCCTGCACGCCCACCGTTTTGCTATCGGTGATGACGGCGAAATATTGCCAGATCTCCCGCTCCAGCCCCGCCTTGTTAATCTCGTCGCGGAAGATGAAGTCGGCGTCGCGCAATGTTTCGAGTTTCTCGCGGGTCACCTCCCCCATAATGCGGATGGCGAGCGCGGGGCCGGGGCAGGGCTGCCGCCAGACGATGCCGTCCGCAAGCCCCAATTCCGTCCCCACCCGTCTCACTTCGTCCTTGAAGAGATCGCGGAGAGGTTCGACGATCTCCTCGAAGTCGACGACGGAGGGAAGCCCGCCCACGTTGTGGTGGGATTTGATGACGGCGCTCTTCCCCTTTCCGCTCTCGATGACGTCGGGATAGATGGTCCCCTGTACCAAAAAGTCCACCTTGCCGATCTTTTTCGCCTCCCGCTCGAAGACGCGGATAAACTGCTCGCCGATGATTTTGCGCTTTCTCTCGGGGTCGGTGACCCCCTCGAGCCGCGTGAGAAATTCCTCCGCCGCATCCGCCTTGATAAGGTTCATGTGAAGTCCGTCGCGGAAGACGGAGACGACCTCCTCCGGCTCGTTCTTGCGGTGCAGGCCGTGGTCGACGAACACGCAGGTGAGGTTGTTCCCCACGGCGCGGTGGACGAGGGTCGCGGCGACGGCGGAGTCCACCCCGCCCGACATGGCGCACAGCACCTTTCTGTCCCCTATCCTCTCGCGGAGTTTTACGACCTGCTCCTCCACGAAGTTCTTCATCGTCCAATCGCCCTTTGCGCCGCACACGCGGTACAAAAAGTTTTCAAGGAGTTTGTTCCCGTACTCGGTGTGCGCCACTTCGGGGTGGAACTGCACGCCGTAAATTTTCTTTTCTTCGCTGCCGTATGCGGTGACGGGGCAGCTCGGCGTGGAGGCGAGGACCCCGTACCCCGCGGGGAGCGCCGTCACGCGGTCGGTATGGCTCATCCAGCAGACGCTCGCCTTTGGAATGCCCTCCGAGAGGGGGCTATCCTTCACGAACGAAAACTCCCGCCTGCCGTATTCGCTCGTCTCGGCATGCTCTACCTTTCCCCCGAGGGTGTGGGCGATAAGTTGTGCGCCGTAGCAGATCCCGAGGACGGGAATGCCGAGGGAAAGCACCGTTTTATCGACATGGGGTGCGTTTTTATCGTAAACGCTGTTCGGGCCGCCCGTAAAAATAATGCCGATGGGGCCGTATTTTACGATCTCCTCCGCCGTCATGTCGCAGGGCTTCAGGTCGGAATACACGCCGAGGTCGCGCACCCGCCGTGCAATGAGTTGGTTGTACTGCCCGCCGAAGTCGAGTACCAAAACTTTCTGATGTCGCATATGTTCTCCGATGGAAAAAACGCCCGCAAAAGCGGGCTGTTTCCGTTAATTTCTCGAGGTGTAGTTGGGCGCTTCCTTGGAGATGGAAATATCGTGCGGGTGGCTCTCCAAAAGTCCCGCATTGGTGATGCGGATGAACTCGGAGGAGGTGCGGAGTTCCTCGATGGTCGCCTTGCCGCAATAGCCCATGCCCGAGCGGATGCCCCCCTTCATCTGGTAGATGATCTCGGAGACGGAGCCGCGGTAAGGGACCCTCCCCTCCACGCCTTCGGGGACGAACTTCTTCGAGTCCTCCTGAAAATACCTGTCTTTGGAGCCTGCCGCCATCGCCGCAAGGGACCCCATGCCGCGGTAGACTTGGAAGCTGCGCCCCTGATAGGGTTCAATCTCCCCGGGGCTTTCCGCCGTCCCCGCGAGAAGGGAGCCGATCATGACGGCGCTCCCCCCCGCCGCGAGGGCCTTGACAATGTCCCCCGAATACTTGATGCCGCCGTCCGCGATGATGCGCTTGCCCATCTTGTCCGCCTGCTCCGCGCAGTCCATGATGGCGGTAAGCTGGGGGACGCCGATGCCCGCGACGACGCGCGTCGTACAGATGGAACCGGGGCCGATGCCCACTTTCACGACGTCCGCGCCCGCATCGATGAGGGCCTTGGTCGCCGCCGCCGTCGCCACATTGCCCGCGATAAGGGGCAGGTTCGGGTATCTCTTCTTGATCTCGGCAACTTTCTTTATGACCATCTCGGAGTGGCCGTGCGCCGTATCGATGGCGACGATATCCACCTTTGCCTCGACGAGCGCCGCCACGCGGTCCATGGTGTTCGCCGCGGTGCCCACCGCCGCCCCCGCGAGCAGCCTTCCGTTCCTGTCGCGCGCGGAGTTGGGGTATTGGATGGCCTTTTCAATGTCTTTTATGGTGATGAGACCCTTGAGGTTCCCCTTTTCGTCGACGATGGGGAGTTTCTCGATGCGGTGCTTGCCGAGGATCTTCTGCGCATCCGCAAGGGAGGTGCCGACGGGAGCCGTGACGAGGTTCTCCTTCGTCATCACGTTCTCGATGGGCTGGTCGAAATTTGTCTCGAAACGGAGGTCGCGGTTGGTGAGGATGCCGACGAGCTTCCCCCTCTTCGTGATGGGCACGCCCGAGATGCGGTACCTCTCCATGAGGGCGACGGCGTCCCGCACGAGCTGGTCGGGTTCGAGGAAGAAGGGATCGGTGATGACGCCGTGTTCACTCCTCTTGACCTTGTCCACCTCCTTCGCCTGATCCTCGATGGACATGTTCTTGTGCAGGATCCCCTTGCCGCCCTCCCGCGCCATGGCGATGGCGAGGCGGTTTTCGGTGACCGTATCCATCGCGGCGGAGAGGATGGGGAGATTGAGGTTGATGCCCTCGGTGAGAGTGGTGCGCAGGTCCACCTGGCTCGGCAAAACGCCCGAGGCCTGCGGAACGAGGAGTACGTCGTCGAACGTCAGTCCCTCTTTCACGATCTTGCTGCTCATACGGTACCTCCGTTGGTCTTCAGAATGTTCTCCACGATCGTGGTATAAGCCGGCGCGGTTTTATCGAACCTTGCCTCGCTCTCCAAACGGGCGAGGAAGAGTTCCCTGAAGGAAGCGTCGTTTGCGATCTCCACGGCGAGCAT
>CANRFW010000075.1 GCA_947630035.1 uncultured Clostridia bacterium
AGAAATACGGCAAGGAGTATGTGCCCGCCCGTCCCAATATCTATGCCTCCAAGAAGGGCGCGCAGGATGCGCACGAGGCGATCCGCCCCATCGATCTCGGGCTTACCCCCGAGGTCGCAAAGAAGATGCTCGACAAGAAGCACTACAACGTGTATAAACTCATCTACGACAGGTTCATGGCGTCGCAGATGGCGGCGGCGGAGTACGACTCCATGCAGATCGAGATCGAGAACAGCGGCTACGGCCTCCGCGCGAGCGGGAAAGCGATGCGCTTTGCGGGCTTCACCCTCGCCTATTCGGAGACCAAAAAGGAGGACGAGGAGGAGAGCAAGGAGCTTCTTCCGCCCCTCACGGAGGGAGATATTTTAACGGCACTCTCCGTCAAGCACGAGCAGAAGTTCACCAAACCTCCCATCCGCTACACCGATGCCTCCCTCGTCAAGGCGATGGAGGATAAGGGGATCGGCCGTCCCTCCACCTATGCCTCCATCATCTCCGTCCTCGGCAAGCGCAAATACGTCGAGAAAGACGGCAAGTATATGAAGCCCACCGAGATCGCCTACCGCATCACCGATATGCTCGTGCAGTATTTTACGGACGTCATGGACGTCGGCTTTACGGCGGACATGGAGGAGAAGCTCGACGAGATCGAGGAGGGCGGCAAGGACTGGCGCTCCATCATCGCCGATTTCTATCCCCCCTTCGAGGAAAAGCTCCGCTTCGCCTCCACCGACGGGGACGAGGTTACGAATATCCTCTGTTCCAAGTGCGGGCACCCCATGGTGCGCAAAGAGGGGAAATACGGCAAGTATCTCGCCTGTTCCAACTATCCCGCCTGCTCCAATATCGTCAGCGAGGGGGCGGCGGAGACGACCGACGTGCCCTGCCCCAAGTGCGGCAAACTCATGGTGATAAAGTCGGGGAGGTTCGGCAAATTCCTCTCCTGCCCCGATTACCCCGCCTGCCATTCCACCATGCCCTACGGGGAGAAGAAGGAGGCGGTAAAGGAGGGGATTTGCCCCGAGTGCGGCAAGCCCACCCTCCGTCTCCGTTCCCGCAACGGCAAGACGTTTTACGGTTGCAGCGGCTATCCCGCCTGCGACTTCAAGAGCTGGGACGTCCCCACGGGGGAGAAGTGCCCCAAGTGCGGCAGCGCCCTCGTAAAAACGGCAAAGGGCGGCGTGCGCTGCTCGGGCCGCGAATGCACCTATAAGATCCCCGCTCCCGCCGCAAAATGATCAAAGTCGTCGGCGCGGGGCTTGCGGGCTGCGAAGCGGCGTACTTTCTCGCCTCGCACGGGGTGGAGACCGAGCTTGTCGAGATGAAGCCCCGTAAATTCACCCCCGCCCATTCGAGCGAAAACTTCTGCGAACTCGTCTGCTCCAATTCCCTGAAGAGCGACGATATGTACGGCAACGCCTGCGGACTTCTGAAGGAGGAGATGCGGCGGCTCGGCTCCGTCACCATGGAGGCGGCGGAAGTTTCCCGCGTCCCCGCGGGCGGCGCGCTCGCCGTAGACAGGGAGAAATTTTCCGCCTACGTCACCGAAAAGGTGAAAGGGGCGGCGGGCATCACCGTCGCCTCACGGGAGGAAACGGAGCTGCCCGGGGCGGGGATCGTCGCAACAGGCCCCCTCACCTCGGATGCGCTCTCCGCGGCGATCGAAAGAGAGTTCGGCGGCGGGCTTCATTTTTACGACGCCTCCGCGCCCATCGTCTCCGCCGCGAGCATCGACTTTGCGAAGACGTTCACGCAGGACCGCTACGGGCGGGGGACGGGGGATTACCTCAACTGCCCCCTCACCAAGGAGGAATACACGGCGTTCGTGCATGCCCTCGTCTTGGCCGAGCGCGCCAAACCGCACGCCTTCGAAAAGGGGGAGATCTTCGAGGGGTGCATGCCCGTCGAAGTCATGGCGGCGCGTGGGGAGGATACCCTCCGCTTCGGCACCTTCAAACCCGTTGGCCTTCGCGACGGGGCGGGCAACCGCCCGTATGCCGTTTTGCAGCTCCGCAGGGAAAACGAAGAGGGAAGTTGCTACGGGCTTGTCGGCTGCCAGACCAATCTGAAGTTCGGGGAGCAGAAGCGGGTGTTCTCCCTCATCCCCGCCCTGAAGAACGCGGAATTCTTGCGCTACGGCGTGATGCACCGCAATACGTTTTTGCAGTCTCCCGAAATTCTGAACGCCGATTTTTCGGCAAAATCCCACCCCATGTTGTTTTTTGCGGGTCAGATGACGGGCGTGGAGGGGTACGTCGAGAGCGCGGCGAGCGGGCTTCTTTCGGGCATCCATTTGTGGAGAAAGCTGTGCGGAAAGGAGACAAAAGTCCCTCCCGCAACCACCGTCCTCGGCGCCCTCTCCCGCTACATAGCGGCGCCGAACAGAGACTTCCAGCCCATGAACGCCAACTACGGCATTCTTGCGGAGGGCTTCGGGACGGTGCGCGACAAGAAGGAACGCCGCCGTCTCCTCGCCGAACGGTCATTGGAAGAGATCGAAAGGTTCGCCCGCACGGTCGGGCTGTGAGATACAAAGGAGAAAGGGATGAAACTTTCGTCCATGATCTGCCCGAGTTGCGGCGGAAACAAACTTGAAGCGCGCGAAGGCGGCGCGTTCTGTCCCCATTGCGGCGGGGTATTCGCCGCCGAGTTTCTCGATGAGCAGGAGGCTCTTTTGGAGGCCCTCGGCGCGGTGAAGGAGGAGGCGCTCGCCCATGCCCGCCGCATGCTCTACGACGCCGTTCACGCGGAGAATATCGGCAGCGAGCGGGTGATCGCGGCGTCGCGGGAAGTGAAGAAATACGCGCCCGACGACTTTTTGGCGAACTTCTACGAGGCGGCATGCGACGGCGACGCGCGCGTTGTCAATCGGTTTCTCGACGGCGTGGACGCCGCAAAACAGGGCAAGTCCTTCCTTGCGGACGTCTGCGAATTCATGCTCGCCTCCCTCGAAAAGCGCAACGTCGGCGCCTTCAAGGCGTTTTTGGAACGTGCCCACCTTGCGGGCGTCTTTACGGGCGGAGAGTATACGGACTATCTCACCCGTACCGAGAAGGAGGCGGAAAAGCTCGATAACGGCGTGTATAACGCAGACCTCCCGCGGGACGTCTTTCTCGCCTATTCGAGCAAGGATATGGCGGAAGTCAATGCCCTTGCGGACTATTTGGAAGGGGAAGGTGTAAGCTGCTTTGTAGCGCTCCGCAACCTCCGCCACGGCAAAGGGGCGGCGGAGAATTATCGCCGGCTGCTCGAGACCGCCATGCGCAACTGCAAGAGCGCGGTGTTCGTCTCCACCGAGAACTCGCGCGATCTCGCGTGCGACGCGCTCGCCGTGGAGATCCCCTATTTCCGCGAAAACCGCGCGGACGTCTACCGCGTGGAATACCGCCCCGCGAGCGACAGCGGAAAGACGACGTTCGGCGCGAAGATCCTTTTGGAGGCGTTCTTCGAGAATCTCGAATATGCCCGCACCCGCGAGGACGTGTTGGAGCGGCTTATCCGTCATAAGTACGGCTTGGACAAAGCCGCCCCGCAGCCCGCGCCCGCGCCGCAGCCCGTCCCGCAACCGACTCCCGCGCCGCAGCCCGTCCCGCAACCGACTCCCGCCCCGCAGCCCGCCCCGCAACCGACTCCTGCCCCGCAGAGCGGTGCTAAAGGAGCGCGATCCGCTCTCACGCCAGAGCAGCTCTATCGGAGGGGAAGCGCCTCTTACAACAGTAAAAATTACGGCGCGGCAGTCAACGACTTCCGCGAGGCGGCAGAGCGGGAATATGCGCCCGCGCAATGCTATCTCGGCTACTGCTATGAATGCGGACATGGTGTTCCGCAGTCTTACGAGAAGGCGGCAGAGTGGTACAAAAAGGCGGCGGAGCGGGGGAATGCCGACGCGCAAAACAGCCTCGGCAGTTGCTATTACAACGGGCAAGGCGTGCCGCAGGATTACGAAAAAGCAGCGCAGTGGTATCGCAAGGCGGCGGAGCAAGGACACGCCGACGCGCAATACAACCTCGCTTATTGTTATGAAAACGGAGAAGGCGTTTCGCAGGATTACGGAAAAGCCGTAGAGTGGTACGCGAAGGCGGCGGAGCAGGGGGATGCCGACGCGCAATACAACCTCGCTTATTGTTATGAAAACGGAGAAGGCGTTTCGCAGGATTACGGAAAAGCCGTAGAGTGGTACGCGAAGGCGGCGGAGCAGGGGGATGCCGACGCGCAAAACAGCCTCGGCGAGCGCCATTATTACGGAGAAGGCGTGCCGCAGGATTACGAAAAAGCAGCGCAGTGGTATCGCAAGGCGGCGGAGCAAGGTCACGCCAACGCGCAAAACAACCTCGGCGAATGCTATTATTACGGGCAAGGCGTGCCGCAGTCCTACGAGAAGGCAACAGAGTGGTATCGCAAGGCGGCGGAGCAGGGGCGCGCAAAAGCGCAATACAATCTCGGCTATTGCTATAAAAACGGGCAAGGCGTGCCGCAGGATTACGAAAAAGCAGCGCAGTGGTATCGCAAGGCGGCGGATCAAGGACACGCCAGCGCGCAAAACAGCCTCGGCAATTGCTATTACGACGGGCAAGGTGTGCCACAGGACTATAAAAAAGCGGCGGAGTGGTATCGGGAATCCGCGGAGCAGGGAGACTCGTGGGCGCAATACAATCTCGGCATTTGCTATTATTACGGAGAAGGCGTGCCGAAGGATATGGCGAAAGCGATCGAGTGGTATGAAAAATCCGCGGCGCAGGGGAATGACAGCGCCAAAGAGGCGCTCGCCCGTGTCAAACAATAGGCGTTTCAAAGCGTCGATAAACGGGTAAATAAAAGGAGAATACTTGCCCGCTCGGGCATAAGGAGTAACACATGGAATTCAGAGGTACGACCATCTGCGCCGTCAAAAAGAACGGCGTGACGGCGATCGCGGGGGACGGACAGGTCACCATGGGCGAGAGCGTCGTCTTCAAGAACACGGCGATCAAGGTGCGGCGCATCTACGGCGGCAAAGTCATTTTGGGCTTTGCGGGGTCGGTGACGGACGCCTTCTCCCTCTCGGAGCGGTTCGAGGGCATGCTCAATAAATTCGCGGGCAATCTCATGCGCTCGGCGGTGGAGCTTGCCGACCTTTGGCGGTCGGACAAGATCGGAAGAAAATTGGACGCGATGATGATCACGGCGGATAAGGATACCCTTCTCATCCTCTCGGGGACGGGGGAGGTCATCGAGCCGGACGAGGGCATCTGTGCGATCGGGAGCGGGGGCAACTATGCCCTTGCCGCGGCGCGCGCCCTTGCGCAGAACACCGATTTTTCGGCGGAGGAGATCGCGAGGAAGTCTCTCAAGATCGCCTCGGAGATCTGCGTATACACGAACGACCATATCATCTGCGAGGTGGTGTAATGAATCTTTCACCCAAACAAATCGTAAACGAACTCAACAAGCACATCATCGGGCAGGATGAGGCCAAAAAGGCGGTCGCGATCGCCCTCCGCAACCGCTATCGCCGCGCCAAGCTCTCCCCCGAACTCCGCGAGGAGATCACCCCCAAGAATATCATCATGAAGGGTCCCACGGGCGTCGGCAAGACGGAGATCGCCCGCCGTCTCGCCAAGCTCGTAAAGGCCCCCTTCATCAAGGTGGAGGCGACCAAATACACCGAGGTGGGGTACGTCGGCAAGGACGTCGAGGGCATGGTGCGCGATCTCGTGGAGTGCGCCTACCGCCTCGTCAAGGACGAAAAGGAGGCGGAAGTCTCCGTAAAGGCAACGGACGTCGCCGAGAAGAAGATGGTGAAGCTCCTCGCCGAACTCAAAAAGAACGACCGCGGCGAGACTCCCCGCGAGATCTTCGAGGCGAACCTCCTCGATTCCCTCCGCAAGGGCACCTTCGATAAACTCGTCATCGAGGCCGACGTCCTCGACGAGCCGAAGCCGATGGAACTCATCCCGGGGGCGGCGGCGATCAGCCTCGGCTCCATCTTCGGCGAGATGCTCCCCACCAAGCGGAAGAAGCGCAAGCTCACCGTGAAGGAGGCAATGCAGCTCTACACCGCCGAGGAGGCGGATAAACTCATCGACGACGACGCCGTAAAGGATGAGGCGCTCCGCCGTGCCGAGAACGACGGCATCATCTTCATCGACGAGATCGATAAGATCGCGGGCAAGGAAAACACCGCGGGGGCGGACGTCTCCCGCGAGGGTGTCCAACGGGATATCCTTCCCATCGTGGAGGGGAGTACGGTCATGACGAAGTACGGCGCGGTGAAGACGGACTACATGCTCTTCATCGCGGCGGGGGCCTTCCACGTCGCACGGGTGGAGGACCTTATCCCCGAACTGCAGGGCAGGTTCCCCGTCTCCGTCGAACTCAAGTCCCTCACCAAGGAGGACTTTGTCAACATTCTCACCAATACGGAACACTCCCTCACCCAGCAATACGCGGTGCTTCTCGCGGTGGACAATATCGATCTGAAGTTTACGCCCGATGCGATCGAGGCGATCGCGGAGATCTCGGAGGAGATCAACCTCACGAGCGAGGACATCGGCGCCCGCAGACTGCACACGGTGATGGAGTATCTTCTCGAGGACGTCTCCTACAATGCGGGCGGCGACTACCCGATGGTGACGGTGCAGATCGACCGCAAGTACGTCGAGGAACACCTTGCCAAGATCACGAAGGACAGGGATCTGAAGAAATACGTGCTGTAAATCATTTCGCACAAAATCTTTTGCGCCTACGTCCTCCCGCTATTCGCTTCTAACATACCTGCCCCCTTTGAAGGGGGCGGGGCAGGGGTGGGGGTTGAACTCTGTCGTTCGGCGCAAAATCTTTTGTGCGAGGAAAGTTTCTTGTATGGGAAACCTTCTTGGTTCTCTCATTCGCTTGCCCGAACAATAAGCCTGCGGTGGCGTTGCAAATTGAGTCGCGCAGCGGAGGGAAACCCTCCTCGCGCAAGTAATTTGATAGCAAAGGGCACGCGTTGCCAACCAACTTGCTCTTATGAAGGGGACGCGCAGCCACACCACATGCCCTCCCCCTGCGTAAGGGGGAGGGGTAGGGGTGAGGGTTCGCCCCTGACCTATTCGGCAAAAAAATCGTGCGAGGAAAGTTTCTCGTATGGGAAACCTTCTTGGTTCTCTCGTTCGCTTGCCCGAACAATAAGCGCGAGGTGTCGCGCAAATTGGGTCGCGCAGCGGAGGGAAACCCTCCTCGCGCAAGT
>CANRFW010000076.1 GCA_947630035.1 uncultured Clostridia bacterium
TCCCGCAAGATATCCCCCCGGCTCGTCCGAAAAGACCATGCCGTCTTCGAGGACCCCTTCGCGGCGGGGTGCGAGGACGGGCGCCTCGTGAATTTGCAGCCCCACGCCGTGCCCCAAGGAATGGGTGAAATACTTGTCGAGCCCCGCCTTGCGGAGGTAGCCGCGGGCGATCTCGTCCCCCTCCGCACCCGTCATGCCCGCGCGAAGTTCCTCAAGGACGAGGAGGTGGGCATTCAAAACGTGCTTGTATACCTGCTTGAATTCTTCGTGCTTCTTGTCGTCGCCGAAGAGGAAGGTGCGGGTGCAGTCCGAACAGTACCCACCGTATTTACAGCCGAAGTCGATGAGGACGGGATCGCCGAACTTCAATTTTCTTTCCCCCGTCTCGTGATGGGGGACGCTCCCGTTCTCGCCGAAGGCGACGATGGTCTCAAACGACGTCCCGCTCGCCCCCGACTGCCGCATCCTGTATTCGAGGAGGGCGGCAACTTCCCTCTCCTCCATCCCCTCTTTGATCTCGGGGAGGACGGAAACAAGCGCTTCCTCCGCAATATCGCACGCCCTTTGGATGAGGGCAAGCTCCCCCTCCGATTTTACGGTCATCGCCCTCTCGAGGGCGGGCATGCAGTCGACCGTCTCGTGCCCTGCCTTGCGGTACTCCCCGAGTTGTTTCACGCTCGTGAAGGGATAGGGCACCCCCCACACGGGGAAGGCGGAGGCAAACTCCCGCGCCTCCTTCCATGCGCCCGGAAGAACGCGCACACCGCTTTTCGCGAGCTGTTTTTCCGCCGCCTCGAAATAGCGGGGATCGGCAAAGAAGACGCATTCATTCTCCGTGAGGACGACGTAGCCGTCCGTCGAATAGAACCCCGTGAGGTATCTGCGGAGAAAATCGCACTCAATAAAGAGCGCATCCGCCCCGTGACAGGCGGCAAGAACCGTGGACCGATTGGAAAGCATACCCTTATTATACCAAATGCGCGCGGGCAAGTCAATCGTTTTGGGAAAGAAAGGCGGCTCCCGCGGCGTATTTCCCATAAATGCGTTTCATCTCCGCGGCGTCCTCGGACTGCGTGCCCGCCGATTCGGAGACGAGATAGGGCTCCAACTTCAATTCGACGAGCGCCTCGGCGAGGGGTTCGAACTCGGGACCGTACTCGGAATCGGCAAAGGTGAGGTGGCGGATCTCCCCCTTGTCGCCGTATTGGATCTTGGAAAAGTGGACGTGGAAGTGCTTCATGCGCCCGTAGCCGAGTTTTCCGAGGAGGATCTCCAAACGGTCGAGATAGTCCCGCCTCGTCTTGAGGCTCCCGTGTTCGCGGGCGTTGACGTGCCCGAAGTCCACGCAGGGGGTGAAGACGGGGTCGATCGCGCAGAACTCCGCGATCTCCTCCACCGTGCCGATCTGCGCGAGCTTGCCCATCGTCTCGGGGCAGAAGATCATTCCCTCCAAGCCGTTGAGGTAAATAGAATCCCGCAACTTTTTCAGTCTGTCCGCCGTGCGCTCCACGGCGATCGGGCGGGCATCTTTGCCCTGTGCGGCGGGGTGGAAGACGATCCGCTTTCCCCCCATCGCGCGGGCGGCGCGGGCGGAGGAGAGAACGTATTCGTAAGACTTTTCCGCCATCTCCTCATCGGGGTTGGCGAAGTTGATAAAATAGGGCGCGTGGACGGAAATTTCCACCCCCATGTCGCAAAAAGCGGTGCAAATCGACTTCGCTTTCTCCTCCGACATGCGCACCCCGCGGCCGAAAGAATACTCGTAGCAATCGAGCCCCAAGCCCTTTACAAAGCCCGCCGCATCCTCGGTGTGTTCGTAGCCCGCGGCATAGAAGCTCTCGCTGTTGCCGCTCGGTCCGAATTTGATCATCTTCTGTTCTCCCTCAATCTTGCAATGTCTTTTTCCAGCTGCCGTTTGAGTTCCTCCTGAGAGGAAAAGGCAGTTATTTCGCGGTAGAATCCGGTGGGATAGACGCGCACCGTCTCCCCGTAGAGGTCCCCCGAAAACCCGTCTAAATACACCTCGAGCTTCCTCTCCTCCACCCCGAACGTGGGGCGGGCGCCGAGGTTGATGATGCAGGGGTAGTTCCCCCGCGGCGTCGCGCACAGCCCCCCGTAAACCCCGTCGGGCGGGAGGAGTTTAGCGGAGGAAACGGTGAGGTTGAGGGTGGGGAACCCGTAGGTACGCCCGACCGCTCTCCCGTGTTCCACCGTCCCCATCACAAAGTAGGCGCCGCCGTAGAAGTCCTCCGCAACAAGACAGCCGTTGAGGCGGGACAGCTCCCCGCATGCAAGATATTTTTTACAGGCGGAGGCGGAGAACTTGCGCGCCCTGCCGCTCTCCTCCGAAAAATATTTCACGGTTTCGCAGACAAAGACGGGGCAGCCCGCATATTCTTTCAGAAGGGCGGGGGTGCCGAGGGCATCCTTCCCGAAGCGGAAATCCTCCCCGCAGTGTACCTCGCGCACGTCGAAGAGGGAGAAGAGGGTGCGGGCAAACGTTTGGGCGGGCATATTGCGAAGCTCCCCCGCAAGGTCGAGTTCGCAGAGGACGGCAACCCCCGCCCGCGCGAAAATCTCCCGCCTCTCCTCCCGCGTGAAGAGCGCCTTGCCCTTGCCGCCGAACACCGTCGTGAGGGCGACGGGAAGCCCCGATCTCTCCGCTTCCCCGAGAAGTTTTCTGTGGCCGAGGTGCAGCCCGTCGAATCCGCCCAGAACGAGGGAGACGGGTCCCTCGTATTTTTGCCCGAACGAGAGGGTCAGCATAGCTTTTTCAGGGGGCGCAGCACCCCCTCCTCCGCACTGCCCGTGCCGTAAAATTCTCCGCCGCGGTAAATTTTGTAGACGCCGTCCTCCCTGTCCGTCGGAAGGGGCACGCCGTTGTAAAAGCGCGCGTCCTCCACTTCGAGGGCAGGGAAGGGGAGAACGCTGTCCGTCGGAATGAGAAATTCCTCCGCGTTCTCCGCGGTGAGTTTTTCGAGGGGGACGGCGGTCTCCTCCGTAAAGATGCCGCTCGCCGTTCTCCTTAAACAGGTGACGTATCCGAGGGTGCCGCACGACGCGGCAAGATCGCGGGCGAGGGAGCGGATATAGGTGCCCCCGCCGCAGACGATCTCAAACTCGTATTCGGCGGGAGAGACCTGCCCCAAGAGGCGGAAGGAATACACCGCCGTCTTCTTTCCGGCAAGCTCGAATTCCGCCCCCTTGCGGGCGAGTTCGTACCCCCTCCTCCCGTTTACGCAGCGGGCGCTGTACTTCGGGGGCACCTGCGCGATCTCCCCCGTAAAGCGGGGAAGGGCGGAGAGGATCTCCTCTTTTGCGGGTACGGGTCCCTCCCCGTAAGGCTCTCCCTCTCCGTCGAGGGTGTCCGTCGTCGCGCCGAAAAAGAAGCGGGCGAGATAGGTCTTGCGCTTTTGCAGAAAATAGTCGAAGAGGCGGGTCGCATTGCCCACCCCCACGGGCAGCACGCCCGAAGCGAGCGGATCGAGGGTGCCGAGATGGCCGCAGGGCGTTTTCACAAGACGCTTGATGCGGTTTACGACATACGCCGAGGTATCCCCCCTCCGCTTATCGATGTTGAAAAATCCCGATCTCATGCGAGCCTTTGCTCCACGGCATAGCGGAGCTTGTCGATCGCCTCTTCGAGATCGCCGAAAAAGGTGCAGCCCGCGGCAAGCACATGGCCGCCGCCCCCGAATACCCCCGCGACCTCGTTCACGTTCACCGTCCCCTTGGAGCGGAAGGACGCCTTATACTGCCCCTTCTTCACTTCGAGGAGGCACACGCTCGTCTCCACCCTGTCGATGGTGAGGGCGAAGTCCACGATCCCCTCCGTCGCATGGGAGGGAACGCCGTACTTTTCGAGGGAAGAAAGGGGGACAAAGGCAACGGCGAGCCTGTCATCAAGAAAGAAGCGGAGCATGGAGACGGTCTCCGCATACAGCCCCGCCCTCCCCTTGGTCTGCTTCTTCATCGCATGGTAGACGGCGGCGGAGACGTCCCCCCCGCAGTCCGCCGCGAATGCCGCCTCGCGGAAGGTGTCGCCGTTGACGTCACCATGGGAGAAGCTCCCCGAGTCCGTCGCCATGCCGAGCATGAGGGCATCGGCGCACGCCTTGTCGGGCGTCACGTTGAGAAGGCGCAGAAGCTCTGCGATATTCTCGCAGTTGCTCGCCCTCTCCCGCACGAAATTGTACTGTGCGAAGCGGGTATTGGCGACATGGTGGTCGATATTTACGGTCACCGCCCGTCTCTTCTCCCCCGCGCGGTAGACGCTCTCGAGAAGCCCCAAACGGGAGGGATTGCTGACGTCCACGCAGATATACGCGGCGGGCGCAAAGGAGAGGGAAGTTTTTACCTCTTTCATGCAGGGGAGGTAGTCGAAACGGTCGGGGAGGGGCCCCTCGTTCAATACCTCGCACCTCTTTCCGAGAAAGGAAAGAGCGCGGCAAAGCGCCATGCCGCTGCCGAGGGTATCGCCGTCCGGCCGCATGTGCGTTAAGATCGCCGCGCTCTCCGTATGTTTGAGTACTTCCGCAATTTCTCCGAGGTTCATCTCTTTTTACGTCTTATCCTTGTTTAGGGAGGCGAGGAGTTCGTCCATGCGGGCGCCGTACTCCATGCTCCTGTCGGGGAGGATGGTGAGGGCGGGCACCGTGCGCTGGCGCATGACCCGCGCGAGTTCGCGCCGCAAGAAGGGCGCCGAATCGCAGAGGATCTTCAAGGTCTCCGCCTCCTCCTCTTTGCTCTTTCCGTACACGCTTACATAGATCTTCGCCGTCTTGAGATCGGGGGCGACGTCCGCCTCCGTCACAGAGACGAGGCCCTTAAGCGTCGGTTCGCGGCTCTTGAGCGGCCCCGCGATGAGGGCGGCGATCTCCTTTTGGTATTCGCTGTTGAGACGGTCTGTCCTCTTCGTCATGCCCGCTTGATCTCCTCGATGAGGTAGCACTCGATATAGTCGCCCACGCGGATCTCGTTGAATCCGTCGATCGCGCAGCCGCATTCGAGGCCCGCCGCGATCTCCTTCACCTCGTCTTTATAGTGCTTGAGGGTCTTGGCGTTGCCCTCGACGATCATCACGTTGTCGCGGTAGATGCGGAGCTTGCCGCCGCGCACGAGCTTGCCCTCGGTGACGAGGCACCCCGCAACGACGCCCACACCCGTAATATTGAAGATCTGTTTGACCTCCGCCTTGCCCATGTAGATCTCCTGATACTTGGGCGCGAGCATCCCCTTGAGGGCCGCCTCCATGTCGTCGAGGAGTTCATAGATGATACGGTAGGTGCGCACCTCCACATGGCTGCGCTCCGCAAGGGTCTTCGCCTTGCTGTCGGGGCGCACGTTGAAGGCGATGACGGTCGCATTCGCGCTGTCCGCGAGGGAGATATCGCTCTCGTTGACGGCGCCCGCCGCGGCGTGGATGATCTTTACCTTCACCTCGTCGTTCGAAAGTTTCTCGAGGGAACCGCGGAGAGCCTCCACGGAGCCCTGCACATCCGCCTTGACGATGAGCTTCAGCTCCTTGGTCTCCCCCTCCGCCGCGTCGCCGAAGAGGTCTTCGAGGCGCTGCTTCTTGGGTTCGCGGATGAGCTGTTCGCGCTCCTTGTTCTTGCGCTCCTCCTGCACCTTCTTCATGAGGGACGCCTCGACGGCGAAGATGGTATCGCCCGCGCCGGGCACGTCTTCGAGGCCGAGGACTTCCACCGCCGTGGAGGGGCCTGCCTCCTTCACCGTTCTGCCCTTGTCGTCGATCATGGCGCGGACCCTGCCCATCGTCGTACCCGAAATGAGATTGTCTCCCGTGCGGAGGGTGCCGTTCTGGACGAGGACGCTCGCCACGGGGCCCTTGCCCTTGTCGAGTTTCGCCTCGATGACGACGCCCTTCGCCTTCCTCTCGGGGTTGGCTTTGAGTTCCTGCATTTCCGCCTGCAGGTAGATGCTTTCGAGCAATTCGTCCACCCCATCCCCCGTTTTTGCGGAGACGGGCACGACGATGACGTCTCCTCCCCATTCCTCGGGGACGAGGTCGTAATTCATAAGCCCCTGCTTCACCTTGTCGGGATTCACGTTGGGCTTATCCATCTTGTTCATGGCGACGATGATGGGCACTTCCGCCGCCTTCGCGTGGTCGATCGCCTCCACCGTCTGCGGCATGATGCCGTCGTCCGCAGCGACGACAAGCACGACGATATCGGTCACCTGCGCGCCGCGCGCCCGCATTGCCGAGAACGCCGCATGCCCGGGGGTATCGATGAAGGTAATTTTCCTCCCCTCGCCGAGGTCGACGGTGTAGGCGCCGATGCTCTGGGTGATGCCGCCCGCCTCGCCCGCGGTGACATTGGTCTTGCGGATATAGTCGAGAAGGGAGGTCTTGCCGTGGTCGACATGCCCCATCACGGTGACGACGGGCGCACGCGGAACAAGGTTCGAGGTCGATGCCGAGTTCGAGGGCGATGAAGGCGGCGTTGTCGTAATCCACCGATTCGTTCACCGTCTTGGTGACCCCCTCGCGGAAGAGACGCTTTACGATCTCCGTCGCGGAGATGCCGAGCTTTTCGGAGAGAACTTTGATGGGGATATCCTGCGTGGTGACGACGGCGTGGTCGATCTTTACCGTCTGCGTCTCCTTGCGCACCTTCTTGCCGAAGCGCGCCTTGCGGTATCCGCTCTCCTTATCGAAGTCGCCCACGTCCGCGCCCTGCTGCCGCTGCAGCGCCCGCTTGTTGACGGGGCGGCGCTCCGTGTACGTCTTGTTGTCGTATTTCTTGCCCGCCGAAAAATCCCTGCGCGTCGCGGGAGGCGGGGGTGCGACGGGGGCGGGACGTGCGCCGAGACCCGCGGGACGGGGTCCCTGCGGGCGGGAAAACTGTCCCGTCTGGCCAGCGGGACGGGGTCCCTGCGGGCGTCCGCCTGCGGGACGCTGCGTCCCGGGCGTATAAGAGGGCCTGCGGTCCGCGGACGGCGCGGGGCGGAACACGGGGCGCGCTCCCTCGGGGCGGGGCGGACGGGCGGGCTGAACGGTCGGCGCGGGGCGGGGCCGCTCGGCTCTCGGCGGTTCCGCTTTCACCTC
>CANRFW010000077.1 GCA_947630035.1 uncultured Clostridia bacterium
CCTCTTTTCCGCCCTTGCACGCGCCGTGACAATTGCCGCTGTATGGACAGCATCCGCAGTCCGAGCCGAGAGAGGGTTTGCCTTTGAGCTTTCTCGCTATCATCGCGATCGCCATCGCGACCACGAATGCGGCGACAAGCACTATGACGGTTATTTCGATAGGTCCCATATTCAAGCCTTTTTACGATTCAGATGCAACTTCGCTTTGAGGTCGTCGAAGAAGCCTTTTATGTCTATCTTGCCCTTGTTGTTGAGCACTATGAGCGCGATGACCGCCGCCCACAGAGCCGCGAAGATGAACACCGTCCACCACCAGCTGCCGACGAGGTAGATCGCCGTGCCCGCTATGTAGGAGGTGGCGACCCAGAAGAGGAGGGTCCATTTGAACTTGCCCTTGGGGAGTTCCGCCTTTGCCGTGGCGCATGCCGCGAAGCAGGGAATGGTCGTCATATTGAAGGCGATGAAGGAGATGAGCGCGGGGATGGTGATGCCCGTCGCATTGATCATGGCGACAGCCTCCGCGACCCCCTCTTCCGTTGCGATGAACTGCCCGCCGACGGACGCCGCGAGCGCGCCGAACGTTGCGATGACGTTCTCCTTTGCGACAAGCCCCGTGAGCGCCGCGACGGTGAACACCCACCCCGCCGAAGAGAGCTGCGAGCCGAAGCCGAGCGGCGTGAAGAGGGGCTTGATGAGCATGCCGAGAGAGCCTAAAATACTCTCATCCATGCGCACATTGATGAGGCCGTCCACGATGAGTTCGCCCGTTTCGGGGTTGAGAAGATAGCTGAAATCTTTCCCCGCCTGCGAAGCCGTAAGCCCTATGCCGTTTATGAGGTCGTTCGGGTCCTGTAACAAGAATTCCCATTTCCACGAGAAGCTCGAGAGGAACCAGATGACGATGGTCGAGGCAAAGATGATGGTGAACGCCTTCTTCACGAAGTGCTTGGTCTTATCCCACAGGTGGATCATGAGGCCCTTGAAGAGGGGCGCATGGTAGGCGGGCAGTTCCATGATGAAGGGAGGCACCTCCCCTCTCATCGTCGTGTTGCGCATGAGGATGACGCAGACGATCGCCGTAACAATGCCCACAAGGTACATGCCGTAGGTGATGAGGTCGGCATTGCCCACATGGAAGAAGGAAACGATGCCGCCCGCGATCGCGGTGAGGATGGGCAGTTTCGCCCCGCACGAGAAGAAGGGGATGACGCGGATGGTCGCCGTGCGCTCCTTGTCGTCCGCGAGCGTTCTCGTGTTGATCATGGCGGGCAGGGAACAGCCGAAGCCCATGATCATGGGCATGAACGCCCGTCCCGAAAGCCCGAATTTGCGGAAGATGCGGTCCATAATGAAGGCAACGCGCGCCATGTAGCCCGAGTCCTCCAGAATGGAGAAAAAGAGGAAGAGGGTGAGGATCTGCGGCAGGAAGCCGAGGACGGCGGAGAGTCCGCCCCAGATGCCGTCTCCCACGAAACTGCCCACCCAGAGGGGTGCTTTCCCCGTGATGAGACCGAGGAGTACCCCCACCCAGTCGAGGAGCCATGTCCACCCCTTGGTGATTATCACCCCCGGCGAGAAGAGGGCGCCGTCGTAGAAGCAGGCGAGGAGGGCAACGCCCGGGTTGCCCGTGTCGTAACCGAGTTCTTCGAGGGTGGGAAGGGGCGTCTTTGCAAGGTTCGCCCACCCCGCAATGAAGAGGAGGTCCTCCGAGAACGTGAGGTGGAAGATGGCAAAGAGGATGACGAGGAAGATGGGGATCCCGAGCCACTTATTGGTGAGGATCTTATCCGCCTTGTCGCTCTTTGAGAGCTTCTCCTTCTCCTTTCTGCGGTAGGCGGCGGAGTAGTTCGCCGCAATGTACTTGTATCGTGCGTCCGCGACGACGGCCTCGAGATCGTCCCCGAAGGTATCGTCCTTGAAGGTGGCCTTGAATTCCTCCACCATCTTCACGAGTTCGGGGTGCATCTCCACCTCGATCTCGTCCATCTCGGCGAGCTTCACCGCGTGGAAGAGGGGCGCCTCCACCTTTGCCGCCTTGAGGGCGATGTTCACGTCGCGCACGAGGTGGGCGAGCGGGCTGTCGTGCAGCACCGTCGTCCCCGCGCGGGGCTGTTTGGAGACGGAGATCGCCCTGTCCATGAGTTCCTTGATTCCCGTGCCGTGCAGGGCGGAGATGGCGACGACGGGTAGGCCTATCTTCTTTTCAAGTTCCTTGGCGTCGAGTTCGTCCCCGCTCCGCTCCACCGCGTCCATCATGTTGAGGGCGATGATGACGGGAACGTCGATCTCCATGAGCTGGGTGGTAAGGTAAAGGTTGCGCTCCAAATTGGTCGCGTCGACAATGTTGATGACGCACTCGGGCTTTTCGTCCAAAATAAAGTTGCGGGAGATGACTTCCTCGGGGGTGTAGGGAGAGAGGGAGTAGATCCCCGGGAGGTCGACGATCTTCACAGGCTCGGAGCCTTTTTTATACGTCCCCTCCCTCTTATCGACGGTGACGCCGGGCCAGTTGCCCACATACGCCGTGGACCCCGTGAGGAGGTTAAAAAGAGTGGTCTTGCCGCAGTTGGGGTTGCCCGCCAAAGCAAACTTGATCATTTCGTGACCTCCATCGTGACAAGGGTCGCCTCCGTCTTGCGGAGGGTGAGTTCGTACCCGCGGATGGTGACTTCAACGGGATCCCCGAGGGGTGCCTTCTTGCGGAGGAGGACTTCCGCGCCCGGGGTCACCCCCATGTCGAACAGCCTCCTTCTCAGCCTTCCTTCGCCCGAGACGGTCTTCACGACTCCCCTCTCGCCGACGGAAAATTCGCTTAACAGCTTGGTCATAGAGTGTTACTGCCTCCGAAAAAAATTTGCCCGATCAGCCGACATAGATGCGGGAAGCGACAGTCCGGTCGAGGGCGATCCGCCCGTCCTTCACGCGGCAGACGGTACTCCCGCCGCTCGCGGAGAGAACGATGATCGTTCCCATCACGAGGATGCCCAAATTGGAAAGATGCTTCTTCGTCTTGTCGTCCGCCACGATCTTCACGATCTTGACTTCCTGCCCCACGGGCGCCAGAACCAACGGCATAACAATCTCCTTCTCTTTCGGTTCGCAGATGCGAACTGCCTTCCGAAAAAATACTCCGCGCCTCGGAGTTTTTTATGAGTTCGCATTTGCGAACTATGCATATTCTACCATGAAAAAACCCCTTTGTCAACGATTTGAAAGGGGTTTTTCAAAAAAAGTTCGCAATTGCTAACTCTTTTTTTCGGGATACGGCCCTTCCGCCCCGCCGCCCTCCGGCGCGGCCGCCCTCTTGCCCCCTCATAAGGGGAAGGTAAGGGCGGGCGTATCCCGCCACGTCATTCCGAACGCCGCGCCTACCCCCCCACGTCATTCCGACGCCGCGGTCTTTGCGGCGGAGGAATCTCGCCTTTTGGAATACGGGTAACACCTCATCCGTCCCCTGCGGGGACACCTTCCCCTCACAAGGGGAAGGCAATGGGGCGGGGCGTTATTTTTTGTATTTGAGGTCGTGTTCCTTTTTCATGATGACGACGACGATCGTGAGGAAGACGACCCCGCCGATGCCCACCATGCACCCCACGAAGAGGCCGATCGGGAAGGGCTTTTCCTCCGCCGCGACGGGCGAGAAGGATGCGGTAAGGACGGTATCCGCCGTGACGGCGATCTCCTCCCCCGCGCCGACGAGCCTATCGCCGAAGAGCCAGCCGTCGAACTTCATCCCCTCGGGCGCTTCGGGCGCCTCGGGCGTGCGGAAAGAGCCGAGGTACTCCCGCCATCCCGCCGTCTCCCCATCCACCGTCACGCGGAAGAGCGCCTCGCATACGGCGGTAAAGGAGGTGTTCTTCTCCACCGTAACCCCTTGGAGGGGAGCGTAAACGGAGGAGCCGCTCCGCCATGCGAGAATGTGCAGCTGCCCGTTCTCCGCCCTCTCGGGCAGGTAGAACTTCTCCGCGGGGACGATGCGCTCCGAAAAAGAAGCGCCGTCGGGGAAGGAGAGGGTGACAAGGCACATCTCCGCGAGCTGTGCGGTGAGGCGGGAATCGCTCCTTATCACGATCTCCTCACCCCCCTTCTTGTTCGCCGCGCCGCTCCATTGGAGGACGTAGCGGGTCTCGTCCCACTCGAGCGGAAGACGGAAGGGCTCGCCCGCGGGGATCTCGTACACCCGCTCCCCGCCGTCCGCGACGAGGGTGAGTTTTACGCGCTCCTTCCGCACGGCAAGCTCCCCCGTCTCGGTGAGGGCGAGAGCGGAACGGGAGGCAAGGGCGAATTTCCCGACCCCCTCCGCGGGAATGACGAAGCCGCCCGAGGGAGACAGGACGACGGCGCCGTCCTCCTCCTTTTCGAGCGTTACGGTTATCTTGTTTTCGGGTACGCCGCCCGTGAGGAAGACCTGCCCCCTTTCGCCGAGGTAGAGGGTGGAAAAGGTACAGCCCGTTCCCGAAAAGGTAAGCTGCCCCGCGGGAACGGCGATCTCCCGCCCCGCTCCCGAAGAGGAGACGGCAACCGCCCCGAGGGTCGCACGCGCGTTGGGGGCATTGAGGTAGACGGCGCTCCCCTGCTCCGCCGTGTTCTCCGTGAAGGTGAGGGGATCTCCCTGCGCCTGTACGGTGAGGGCACGGGCGCTGTTGGCGGGTTCCGCCGCGATGCCGCCGCCGAGCGTTGCGCGGTTGCGGGCGATCGTCCCGCCCGAGAAGGTCATCGCGCCGTCCATGTAAACGCCGCCCCCCTTCTCCGCTTCGTTCTCCGTGACCGTTACATTTTCGATCACCCGCGCCACACTGCCCGAGAGGTGGGCGATCCCACCGCCCCGCTTCGCACGGTTCTTTGTCACGGTCACGCCGCGCAACTCGAGATGGGAGTTGACGGTGCAGATCGCCCCGCCGTCCCCCGCCGTAACATTGTTCCGGAAGATGACGCCGCTTGCAATGAGTTTGCCGCCCTCCGTCACGCGGACGAGGCTCCCCTCCTGCAAAAATCCCCCGCCGTCCAACGTAAAGCCGCTCAAAGTGAGGACCCCTTTTGCGCCTTTTACGAGAAATAGGTCGCCCGCGCCCCCGCGCGTGAGGGTCACGGCCGTCTCCGCCCGCACCGTGACGGAGGAGGTGACGGTGACGCAGCCCGCCGTGCAGTCTTTCAGAAGAACGATCTCGCAGTTCTCCGTGCCGTTCGCATAGGCGACGGCGGCCTCGAGGGAATCGTAGATTGTCTCGCCGATCTTGCACACCCCCGTCTGCGCCGCGCCGTCCGAGGGGGAGGCGGGTGCGCTCTCCGCGGTGGCATGGAGGAAGCGGTCGTAGGCGCGCACCGTGTAGGTGTGGCTGCCCGCGGCGTCGTCGGTATACGCCTCCGAGACGGTGAAGCCGATGACCTTGCCGTCCCGAAGGATCTCATAGCCGAGGTGACGGGGATCCCCCGTCTTACCGCCCGTAAAGAGGAGGGTCGTCCTGTCCCCCTCCCGCGTGACCCGCGAGACGGTGACCGTCTCCTCCCCCGTGTAGAGAGGCTCTTCGTTTTCGAGGCGGAAGACGTAATTCAAATAGTCGAGATACCAGAACTTTACCGTCTCCTTTTTGTATTTTTCCGACCCCATTGCCCACTTTACGAGTTTTTTGTAGCCTGCGGAGGCCGTCTCCTCGTCGAAGACGCGGGCGGGGAGGGAGACCTTCGGATCGCTTCCCGCAACCTCCTTGGAGGAGAAGTAGAAATCCCAGCGGTCGAAGTAATACCCCATGTCGATGCCGAGGGTCACGGAGTTGAGATAGACGTGCCGCTCCTCCTGCGTGATGCCCGCAAGCTCCTCTTCGGAAAGCTCCGCGGCGGCGCAGTCGGCGGCGTAATCATAGAAGCGGTAGGTGTTTTCGAGCTTGCCCCAATAGCCCGGGAAACAGCTCTCGATGAGGAACCAGAGGGTGTATTGGCGGGTCTGCTCGAAGCGGGGCATCATGCTCCCCCCTTGGTTTTCATAGGTACGGAGATCGCCGTCCCCGTCCCCGTCGGGGGTGAGAAGTTCGCGCGCTCTCGCCATGGCGTTGTTGCGGTCGTAGACGTTTTTCTCCACCGTCATCTGATAGTCGAACGCCCACATGTTGTTGGTCACTTCGCCGATGGTGCGGTCGGCAATGTCGAACGAGTGCCCGAATTCGTGCGGGAGCGCCCAGCCGAAAATGCCGTAGCGCAGAAGCCCGTCCCACCCGCTGTTGTAGGGGGAGGTGCAGAACCCGAGCAGCCCGTTCGCGGCATAGGCCGCCGCCCCGCCCCACGGCTGCACGATGCGGGGATTGTGGCGGAGATAGTCGTTGCGGAGATTATAATAGGTCCCCTCCTCCGTCGCGACCCCGCCGAAGCGGAGCATGTGGAGGATGAGTTCGTCCCAGAGGCGGGCGCTCTCCGAAATATCGCTGCCCTCGTCCACAAACAGCCTCTTCGCCGCGGAGGCCGTCGAGGAGACGAGCGCGTGGCGGGTGAAGAGTTCTGCGACGTCGGGATAGGCGGCGGGGTCCTCCGCCATTTGTTCGCTGTAGCGCTCGGCGCGGAGGGCGAAGGAGTGCGGGTCCTCCCCCGTGCGGTAGAGGGGATAGAACACCCCGCCCTCCAAGTAAACTTTCACCTTATCGGACTGCACCCTGTCCTTCGGGAGGAAACATTTCTCCCCGCTGTCGAGATAGGGGTTGACGAGGTAGACCGCCCCGCCCGCAACGAGTTCCCCCTCTTCGGGGTGAACGGTGTAGGCGGCGGGATTCTCGGCGATGAAGTTGGGAACGGTGAAGACGTTCTCCCCCCTCTTCAAGGGGAATTCCCTCTTCCACGACCGCCAATCGCCGTACGTCTGCGTAAACACAACCGAGGGAAGGGGGTCGTTTTCGGGCGCCTCGACGTAAACTTTCACGACGCTCCCCGCCGCGGCCGCGATGCCCGTGGGCTGGTAGTCCGCGCCGAAGCTCGCCATTTTGAGGTAGTCGTGCGCGTAAGTCTGCACCCCGCCGTGCCGCTCGATGACGTTCTCCGCCGAGGGTGAGGTGGAGAACTCC